>JBFYXI010000143.1:0-6743 GCA_041310635.1 Desulfuromonadaceae bacterium
CGTCGCCGCCATCGGCGTAGACGATCAGGTAGTCCTGGTCGGTAATCAGGGTCTGCTCTTCACGACCATCGCTGCCCATGCTGATCAAGGCATAGGGAAGCGGTGCCGGACCGTGCTCGTCCACCATTTCGGCTTCGACCAGGGCCAGTGTGCGATCGGCCAGTCGGTCGCGAAACTCGGTACAGGCCCGTTGCAGCCCGGGAACCGAACCACTGGCGACGAACTGGGCGGTTTCCAGCGCGGTGAGAGCATGCTCGATCTCCTGCAACTCGGCATAGGTCGCGGCCTGCGTGACCCGCCGCAGCATTTCCCGCCGGCTCTTCTCCAGGTTCTGCAGCCCGCCGCGCTGGCGGGCGAGCAGGTCGCCAAGGTCGGCCAGCAGGCCGAGGGCGGCCGGCCGGTCGAGGTGGCGCAACGTCTCCTCCAACTGTTCCCTGAAGAGGGCCAGGAACGCGGCGGGGGGGGCAGGTGGCGGGAGGCTGGGTCGTGGCATAGGTCCGGTGCTGAAAAAAATGGGGAAGGCGCGAAGCCTCCCCCATCCTAGCACAGTCTTTCGACAGAGTTTAGTGGTCGATGGCCTTGGCCATGCCGATGCCGGTGTTCTGGCGGACGTAGATCTCGTCGAACATCTCCTCGGCCCGTTTTTCACGAAACGCCAGGGCACCCAAAATCGCCGCCAGGAAGCCGAGGGGGATGGAGATAATCCCCGGGTTCTTCAGCGGGAAGATCGCCGCCGTCAATCCGAGCATCGAGGTGCCGCCGTTATTGCTGGCAAAGGCCTCTTTGGCTTTGGAAAGGTCGGCAACTTCCTTGGTGGTGAGTTCCACACCGCCGGACTGCTTGGTTTCCAGGGCGATGACGGTTTTCTGCGCCGCATCGGCGATCGCCTGCGGGTAGGTCATGTTCGGCGAGACCATCACCAGGCCGATGGATGCGATGGTGCCGACCACCAGCCCGGCAACCACGCCGGCGGTGTTCATGCGCCGCCAGAAGAGCGACAGGACCACGACCGGCAGGTTCCCCGAGGCGGCCACGGCGAAGGCCAGCGCCACCAGGTGAGCAACGTTCTGCTTCTCGGCGGCAATGCCGATGAGAATGCCGAAGACACCGACGCACAATGAGGTAAGGCGTGCGGCCTGGACTTGCTGGTGCTGGTCGGCATGGCCGTTCTTGATGACGTTGACGTAGATGTCGTGGGCGATCGCCGCCGAGGCCGCCAGCACCAGACCGGAGACAACGGCGAGGATGGTGGCGAAGGCCACCGCGCAGAGGAAGGCGAGGAAGATGTCGCCGATAACCGGGGCGATGTCGCCGCCGAGCTGTTTGGCCAGCAGCATGGTCGCCATGTTGCCGCCGCGGTCGAATTCGATAATCATCTGCGGGGTGACGTGGATCGCCGCGCCGAAGCCGAGCAGGGTGGTCATGATGTAGAAGGAGCCGATGATGAACATGGCAATGATCACCGACTTGCGGGCGGCCTGGGCGGTCGGCACCGTGAAGAAGCGCATCAGGATGTGCGGCATCCCGGCGGTACCGAGCACCAGCGCCATCCCCAGGGAGATCTGGTCGAGGGGGTTTTTCAGGAACAGCCCCGGCTCGAGGAAGCGCTGCCCGTAGTCGAAGCCCTGCTGGGCCACCGGCTGGTTGAGGACGACTTTCTGCACGTGCTCCTGGATGTTGAGGTTGGTGGCGATATCGGTGAAGAAGCCGAAGGGGTTGAAGCCGGCCTTGACGCCCACCAGCACCGACAGCAGCGCCGCGCCGGCGATGAGCAGGCCGGCCTTGATGATCTGCACCCAGGTGGTGGCGGTCATGCCGCCGAACACCACGTAGCCGACCATCAGGATGCCCACGCCGATGATCGACCACATGTAGTTGAAACCGATCAGCAGCTGCATCAATTTGCCGGCGCCGACCATCTGTGCGGTCAGGTAAAAGGTTGAGACGGCCACGGTGGAGATGGCCGCTGCGGCGCGCACGGTCTTGGGCTGGGTGCGGAAGGAGAGGATATCACCGAGGGTATACTTGCCGGCGTTGCGGCACGGCTCGGCGACGATCAGCAGCACGGTGATGTAGGCGACCAGCCAGCCCACCGAGTACATGAAGCCATCGTAGCCATACAGCGAAATCAGGCCGGAGATCCCCAGGAACGAGGCGGCCGACATATAGTCGCCGGCAATCGCCCAGCCGTTCTGCGTGCCGGTGATGCCGCCGCCGGCGGTGTAGAAGTCGGCTGCGGTTTTGGTTTTGCGGGCCGCCCATACCACCACTCCCATGGTAATGGAGATGATCAGCACGAACATGCCGATGGTGATGGTCTTGTTGGCCTTGATTTCCGCGGCCAGCGCCACATTGGGCAGGGCCAGCAGAAATGCAGTCAGAACAAGGGAAAGATATTTTTTCATGGTCGTCATGGCTCCTATCGGGTGATGTCCTGGATCAGTTCGCGGGTCAGCCGGTCGAAGTCTTTGTTGGCCACGCGAGCATAGTAAATGGCGATCCCCCAGGAGACAAAAAATTGAGAGAGGGCGAACATGTAGCCAAAGTTGATGTTGCCGATGAGCTTGATTTTAAACAATTCCGGGGTGTAGGCCGCGCCGAGCGGCAGCAGGAAGTAAAATACGGTGGAGAAGATCCACCAGCCGAACAGGAACACCGTCTTGCGCCGGTGCAGTTCGACGAACTTGGGGTTGCGGGCGATGGCCGCCCAATCGTAGGTTGCTTGCGACATGCGTACTCTCCTTGCTGGAAGTAGTTATCCCCCGCAAGACCGGGCAGCCGCTTCCGGGTCCCCACCGGAATGCGCGGTTCCTTGACGTGCGGGATCGACCAAACAGAAACCGGGCGAACGGCCAGCCTCTTTACCATTAACCGCAGAATTTGTCGAATATTGTTCTATTCCTTGTCAAGCGAAATAAAAATAACACTGTTATAGGGGTTTTTATCCTCTCGTAAACACGCGGGTTTGCGGTCTTTTGCAAAGATATTCACCATGTGTGGTATGAAATAGTTCATTTTTCGCAGTAAGGTTTCGCTGTGCGAAACAAAAAAGCAATAGTTACAAATTGTTAGTTTGATTTCACTAATAATAAAGAAGGGATTAATTGTTTATGGAGAGTGGGGGGCGCGAGGAGTGCCGGCTGCTCTGGGGGGATTGATTACTCGAAGAAAGCCCGGGCGGCAGAGGCCGGATCGGCAGCGGCAACAATCGCCGAGATGACGGCAACGCCGGTGGCTCCGGCGGCATTTAGGTCGATAAGGTGACGAGGTTTGATACCGCCCAGGGCAAAGATTGGCAAAGGGCTGTTTTGGCAGGCGAGACGCAGACGCTCTACGCCGAGCGGTTTGCCATGGGCAAGCTTCGACGGCGTGGCAAAGACCGGACCAAAGGTGACGAAGTCGGCTCCCGCCGTGGCCGACACGGCGATTTCGTCCATGTGGTGGGTAGACACGCCGATCAGACGATCCGCTCCGAGCAGGCGGCGGGCAACGGCAACCGGCAGGGAGTGCCCGCCCAGATGCACACCGTCGGCCTCCACCGCCATGGCGACATCGATGCGGTCGTTGATCAGCAGGCGCGCCGAGTAACGGCGGGTCAGGGCACGCAACCCCTCGGCCAGAGGCAGCAGCGCGGCGGCACTCAGATCCTTCTCCCGCAGTTGAACGGCTCCGACGCCACCCTGCAGGGCGGCCTCGACCGTTTCAATCAGCGTGCGGTCGGGCGGCACCTGATGGCGGTCGGTGATCAGGTAGAGGACGAAGTCGATAGGGTTGGTCATGGGTAAACCAATTGACGCAGAGGCGCAGAGGAAATCAAGCATGCAACCCGGAACACTTCCATAAAAGCAGAAATCTTCCGGGTTTTAACAATAAGCTTCTCGGTTGTCTCAGCGCCTCAGCGTCAAGACGATTTATTGGTGAAAGGCGCTGTCCCAGTCCTTCCAGACCGGGTCATAGCCGCGGCGGCGCAGCATGGCCGCGACTTCGGCCGGGGTGCGGTCGTCATCGATGACGAACTGGCGGCCGCTCTCGTCCTTTTCGGCGTAGCCGCCGGGGGACGTGCACGAACCCGCGCTCATCTGGGTGATGCCCAGGGGGAGCAGGTTGTCGCGCAGTTGCGCACTTTCGCGGGTGGAGAGCACCAGCCCCGCATCGGGGAGGAGCAGGCGCAGGGCACAGATCAACTGCACAAAGTCGCGGTCGGAAACCGGGTTGAGCGGTTGAAAGCCACCGTCGGCCGGGCGCATGCGTGGAAAGGAGACGGTCAGGTGTGTCCGCCAGTAATGTCGCGCCAGGTGCAGGGCATGCAAGCCGGTGCAGAACGCCTCGATGCGGGATTTCCCCAGGCCGAGCAGGGCACCGATGCCGATCCGGCGCATTCCCGCTGCCGCGGCATGCTCCGGGGCGCCCAGACGAAAGGTGAAATCGCGCTTCTTGCCGAAGGGGTGCATTTCGGCGTAGAGGGTGCGGTCATAGGTTTCCTGGTAGATGGTCAGTCCGTCGACCCCGGCGGCGATCACCTGCCGGTAGCCGGCTTCAGTCATCGGGTAGACTTCGATGCTGATGGAGGAGAAAAGCGGGCGCAGGCGGGCCACCGCCGCCGCCAGGTAGTCGGTATCGGCAGCCTTGGGCGCCTCGCCGGTAACCAGCAGCAGGTGGCGAAAGCCGCGCTCGAACAGCACCCGCGCCTCGTTTTCGATCTCCTCCATGGTCAGGGTGCGGCGCGGCACCGTGTTGCTGGCGTTGAAGCCGCAGTAACGGCAGCCGTTGGTACACTCGTTGGAAAGGTAGAGTGGCGCGTACATCAGGATGGTCTTACCGAAACGCTGGACGGTCAGGCGATGGGCGCGCTGTGCCAGGGGCTCCAGGTAGGCGGCGGCTGCCGGGGAGAGCAGGGCCATGAAGTCATCGAGACCCGGATGAACGGTGGACAGGGCCGTCTCGACGTCGGCCGGTCGCTTGGCCTTGATGCGGGCTTCGATTTCGGCGAGGTCGTACTTGGCTAAAATCTTCTGGAAGCTCATAGGTCGTATCGGTCCTGTAGGTCGTATGCGACCTATAAAAAAGGCCTTTCAGTTGTGCAGAAATCCCGTCAGCGGGCTGCTCGCTTCGGCACGGTCCTGCTGCCTGCCGAGGCCGGCAAGATAGGCTTCCCGGCCGGCTTCCACCCCTTTTCTGAAAGCCGCGCCCATCGGGCCGGGGTCGCGGGCCACGGCCAGGGCGGTGTTGACCAGTACCGCATCGGCCCCCATCTCCATGGCCTCGGCGGCGTGAGACGGTGCGCCGAGCCCGGCATCGACCACCACCGGCACGATCGCCTGCTCGATGATGATGGCGATGCTGTCGCGAGTGCGTACTCCCTTATTGGTGCCGATCGGCGCGCCAAGGGGCATGACCGTGGCGGTGCCCACTTCCTGCAGGCGCTTGGCCAGCACCGGGTCGGCATTGATATAGGGGAGCACCACGAAACCGTCCTTGACCAGGATCTCGGCGGCCTTGAGAGTCTCGATCGGGTCGGGGAGCAGGTAAAACGGATCGGGGGTCACTTCCAGCTTGATCCACGGCTCGCAGCCGGCAGCGCGGGCGAGGCGGGCGAGGCGCACGGCCTCATCGGCATCGCGGGCGCCGCTGGTGTTGGGCAGCAGCAGGTACTTCTCCCGGTCGATGTGGGCGAGAATGCTGTCGTGGGGGTTGTCGACGTCGACCCTTCTCAGTGCCACGGTGACGATTTCGCAGCCGGAACCTTCCATGGCGGCGACCATGGCGGCGTTGGAGGAGAACTTGCCGGTACCCACCATCAGTCGGGAGCGGAAGGAGCGGTTGGCGATGATGAGGTTGTCCATAGGTTGATCCTTTTCGTTCAAGGCAAGGAATACAGGATTCAGAATTCAGGATTCAGGAGAAATTCGCGACCCTCTTGGACTGACTCCGACCGAAGGTTCCTGAATTCTGAGTCCTGTATTCTGTATTCGTCTTTGGTTTTGCTACCCCCCACCCACAAAATGCACAATCTCCAGTGTGTCGCCCTCGGCGAGGAACTCTTCGGCGAAGCGCTGGCGGGGGACGACGACGCGGTTGCGCTCGACCACCACCTGTTGACAATCGAGTCGCAGCTGGTCGAGCAGATTCTGGAGCGTACTGGCGGCGGCGGTTTCGGTCGGTTTGCCATTGACGGTAAGGTTCATGATTTCGTTCCAAAATCAATGGATTGGATGCAGGGGCGACCCGGTGGGTCGCCTGCGGACGAAGCAAATGTAATTATGACCGTTACCCCGCCGGGTCTTCCCCCAGCAACAGTCTTAATACGGCGTTGGCCTGGTGGTGGGCGGCGACGCCGACGCGCGGGGCCATCAGGCCGACGCCGGGGGCGGCGGCAGTGCTGCCATCGCCGCAGATAAACAGGTTGCGACCGCGCTGCCTGGTCACGATGCTATTGGCCGGTCCGTACCCGGCCATCCCCGAGCCGGCCACCATCGGCCTGTCCGGATAGTGCGCGGCAAAGGTTTCCACCAGCATGGCTTTCTGGTCAGCCCGGTCGAAGGCTTCTGCCAGGATATCGACCGCGCCGAAAATCTCGGCGATGTTGCCGGGCACCAGCCGCAGGTGGCAGGCAGCGACATGCACGTGTGGGTTGATCCGGGCCAGAGTGTCGCGCAGCGCGTAAACCTTGGGCTGGCCAAGCTGGTCGATAAAGTACTGCTGACGATTGAGGTTCGATGGTTCCACCAGGTCGAAGTCGGCGA
>JBFYXI010000161.1:0-4921 GCA_041310635.1 Desulfuromonadaceae bacterium
GGAGGGTCATGGTCAGCGAAATGGTGGAGATGAAAAACCATGCACTGCCGTGAGCGCGGGCTGGCGCTGGTGACCGTGCTGTTTCTGCTCGCCTTGCTGATGGTGCTGGCCTTGATCCTCAGCGACAAGGTGCTGCGGGGCAGCCGTGACGCCGTCCTGAGTGCGGCTCGAGACCAGGCACTGCAGGCAGCCGGCGCTGGAATCGAGTGGGCCCGTCACCGCTTGGCGGCGAGCTATCGCAGCTCGTCCGGTTGGGCGACCTATCTCGCCGCGGCGCCGACCGGGGAGGGCTATCCGGCCGAAGCGGCCTTCAGTTTTGACGTCGGCCGAGTGGCGGTCGACATCTATCTGCGCGACAATCCGGACGGCGATGGCGACCCGCGGCGTGACAACGACCTGAAAATCTTCGCCCTGGCCCGTGCGTGTCCGGCCAACGGGCCGGAAATCCTGGTGGAAAGTCTGTGCGGTTTCGAGGCCGAGGCTGCCGCTTATCGCCAGGAGAGGGCAGACAGCCGGCGCAGCGGCAAGACGGGGGCGGCCGGCCTCGCCGACCTTTAGGCCGCGAGAGCCGCGACTTTTCAGCTGACGGATTGATGCGTTAGGGGACTTCCCGCGAGGGAGATGGGGAACTCATGCCTTGTCGAAGACTGCTGCTGGTCGTGTTGTTAATCCTGTCAGCATCAGGGCTGCCATCGCCGGCCGCCGCCGCGATCCGGACCTTTCCGGCCGGTTCGGTGGTGATCCCCGTCGATCCTTGCTGGCAGCCCGAGGAGGGGCTTCCCCTCCGCAGCGGATGTGCCGCGGGCGGCAGTCTGAGCGGGGTCACCGGTGCCTATGGCCTGGCTTACTGGCTACAGCGCGCGGGGGTGCCGGTTTACCAGGCGGACCCGCGTGGTCCGGCAGGACTGCTGGCAGGGCTGGCCCTGGTCATCCGCGGCGCCGATGCCGCACCGGTTGCAAGCCATCCCGGCAGCGTGCCGCTCGACCCGCCGGACCATCTGGTCGACTACTGGGACCCGCCATTTTTGGTCGACGGCAGGGACCTTGGTCTGCGCGCTTCAGCCGTTCTGGCGGATCACCCCAGTGTGCGCCGGCACCAGGCCCTGGTCCCGTTCAGCGCGGTGCTGACCAGGGTTCTGACCGGGTTGCCGACCCGCATCGTCGCTAACGATCAGGCCGCCGTGAACGCGCTCGCGGCCACCCTGTCCCTGGCCGGTATGGACGGTGAAGCGGGTCTGAGCGTGGTCTTGGCCGAGGGTACCTCCCCACCGACTGCCGATGATGCAATTTCAAGCTGTCACGGCGAAGCCCTGCCGCTCGCCCCCTTGCAGGGCTCCTGCGGGCTCCCCGCCCTGCTTGCCGATCTGGCCGCAGCGCCGACGACCACCGTCCCCCGGGAAGCTGTAATGACCGCCCCGGTCGTCGCTGACGACGTCCTCTATGCCGCCAGCTGCTTCTTTCCCGGGCAGAGCGGTCATCTGCGGGCCTTTGCCTTGAATAATGGCAGACAGCCCCGCCTGTGGGATGCCGCCGAGCGGGTTCCCCTGCCCGGGGCCGGGGTGTCGTCGACCTCCGCGCCGGAGAGTGACCTCTCTCCACCTTTCAACGCCCGCCCTGAAGAACGGCTGGTTTTTACCAATCTTGGTGCCGCGGCGGATTTCCGCCTGGTGAATTTTACGGCTGCCGCGGCGGCGGCCCTGATCAACGCAGTCCGTGGGCGGCTCGCCACCTCAGTGACGGAGCCGGCTGGCCGCGGCGACCGAGCGGAGCGTCTCGGCGCCATCAGCCGGTCATCGCCGGCACTGGTCGGTACCAGTTCGGTGAGTGCCACGTCAGGGGAGCGCGACCTGGTGCTCTACGCGGGCGCAGAAGACGGGATGCTGCACGCGTTCCTGGCGGGCCAGCGGGAACCTGACGGGGGCTACGATCGTGCGTCGGAGCATTGCGGAGTGGAGCTGTGGGGGTATCTGCCGGGGAGCCTGCTCCCCGCCCTGAAACAACAGCCATTTGAAGATCCCGGCGGGTTGGCCGCAGCACATGTCGATGGGGCACCGCTGGTCGCTGACCTGTTCATCGATCTTGACGGCAGCGGTCACAACGAGTGGCGGACCGTACTGGTCGGCACCGCCAGTGACCACTCGAACAACCGAGGGACAGTCTTTGCCCTTGATGTCACCGATCCCTACGTGCCTCAGCTGCTCTGGGAGACCGTTCTTCCCGGAAGCGGGCTAGGGCGGTCGCGGGGCGTGGCCAGCGGTGTCAGCGGCCGAGGGGATACCGCCACACCGCGCGTGTTCGTGACGGCCGGCACGGCGGTCCGGATTGTTGCCCCGGGCATTGCCGACCCGGTCGGGGTAGCTACGGCATCATGGCCTGTGCCCTTGACTTGATCGACGGCCGGTTATTATGGCGGTTCGTCGCGCCTTATCCTGGGGGAGCAGGCAATCTCGCCGAACCGCCGACGGCACCGGTGCTCATGGCCGCGGGCACCGGCAGCGGGGTCGATGGCGTGGTATTCGGAGATCTGGCCGGCCGGCTCTGGGTTCTCGATCCGGATAGTGGGGCCGCCCTTGACGAACTCCCCGTTTGGCAGTCGCCGGGGGGGAGTGATGAGCCGATCGGTGGCGGCCTCGCTCTGCGCAACCGGCTGGTCCTGCTGGCCACCGGCGGTGTGCCTCATGCCAGCGCAGAGCGCACCTATGCGGTCTATGCCGTGGAAATTCTGCCGGAGGGACGGCGTCTGCTCTGGACTCTGCCGTTGGCTCCGGGAGAGATGTTGTGGGGGGCGCCGGCCTTCGATCGCTTCGGCCGCGCCTATTTCGGCCTGGGCAGCTCCGCCGGCAGCGGCGGCCGCTTGCTGGTTGTCACCGCCGACGGCACGCTCGCCGGCAGCTCCGCCCTGGAGGGGAGCCCTGGCGGGGGGGGTGGCACTGGTATCGGGCGCGGTGGTAACGGTGAGCCGTACGGGGCAGGTGGAACTGTTCGGTGAGCTCGGTCATGACCCGCTTTCGCAGCCGTTTGCTCCCGGTCAGGTCCGAATCTTTTCCTGGCGGGTGCGATGAATACGGCAGCCAACCAGCGCGGCTTGACGCTGCTCGAATTGCTGATGATGCTGGCTCTCGTCGGTATCTTGCTGACGGCGGCCAGTTGGGGATCGGCCGATGTCCTGCAGCGCTGGCAGGCTTGGCGGGGTGCCCAGCAGGTATTCGAAGACTTCAAGGAAGCCCAGGCCCATGCCGAGCGCAGCGGCGGTTTTGTCTTCAGCGGCGGGGCTTTGGTGACGGCGCGGAGTTACCTGGCGTTCGAGCCGGAAGCGCGGCGCTATGTGCTCTTCGCCTGGCAGGACAGCGATGGCGACGGAGTGCCTGAAGCCGGCGAATCCCGCCGGATTTGGAGCCGGGAGTTGCCACCAGCGGTACGCTTCGGCTGGGCGGCAGGGATCGACCGCAAGGCCTGCAGTAACGCCGACGGCAGCCCGTCGGCGCCGATCACCTTCGGTACCGCCGGCTATCCGCCGTGCGGCGGGCGACCGTGCCTGAAGTTTGACCCGCAGGGCTTCAGCAGCATGGGGCCCGGCGCCGTCTACCTGGTCGACGGCAACCAATCCTTCGCCCTGACCGCAATCCGCCCCGGGCACTTCACTCTGTGCCGCTGGGACGGTCGGCAGTGGCGCTGAGATGGCGGACGAAAAACCCGGCCGATTACGGCCGGCTCACCCCGGCGTAGTCGAGGAAGCTGTGCGCCGGGCGGTAGACCGGCTGGGCCGAGAGCAGAGCATTGAGTTCGGTGGGGCTGAAGTAACGGGCGTGCAGGGCGAGCCCCTGTTCCATCCAGAAGCCGAACTGGGGAATGAAAGTGTTGTGCTTGACCGAGTGGTCGAGAGTCAGCCCGGCCACCACCAGGATGTTGCGGTCGCCGCTGTCGAAGGAGTCGGTCAGGTAGGCCGCCAGGCGGTGGAACTGGCGCCAGGTGGTGATATCGCAGAGGCGCCGGTGCGGATGGCGGGAGGTCACCACTTCCGGCATGTAAGCGAATACCGAGCTTTCCAGCATGTGCCCCGGTTCCAGACTCTCGTGATTGATCTTTTTGATGAAGCTGAATGCTTCGGCGGCGAGCAGTTCCCCGATCGGCTGGGGGGCGGTGCCGAGCGCGGCGATGGCCTGCGGATAGCGGCTGGCAACGGCGGGATGGAGGCGGTAGACCTTTCCCAGACTGCCTTCCTGCAGCGACTCGCCGTCGACCAGGCGCTCCAGATGGATCTGGATCCGCGCCGTATCGCCGGCCGGTTTGCGAAACAGGTACTTGTAGGGAACCTCGATGAGAATCCCCGCATCATCGCGCTTGACGCTGATCAGTTGCGCCGCCCGCCGGTAAACCTGGCGATATTCATGAAGCAGCCGCTGCAGCATGCCGCAACATGGCGCGACCTTGCCGTGAATGCGGGAAACCAGCCCGATGCCGTCTTCCTCGTGAACGCCAATGTGGCTGCCGCCAAGGATCACAATGTCGTGGCCGTGATGCCCGGCCGTCCGCAGGCGGGTCGGATCGAGCAGCGCCCCCACCCGGCCGAGGTCGAAGGACGGGCAGTCGTAGACGTAGCCGAACAGGGCCTTCTTGATCATCTGGCTCTCGTCGGAGCACTGCCAGATGGCCGGCAGGGTCCCGGAAAAACCGGCCTGGTCGGTGAGTGAGCGCATCCGGCCCAATAGATCCATGAGCCCCATGGGGGGGTGGTCGAGGGTTGCTTCCGGCGGTGGGGCAATGGGCATGGTAGCCTCCTGGTCAAATCAATAGGTGCTGAGTGCCAACACATCGCTAACGGAATAATGTGTCACAACATCGCTAACTCTTTGTAGAAGAAGCCTTGAGAGGGGAACCGGCATTTCTTCTCTAAGGTGACACAATGCCTCTTTATAACGAA
>JBFYXI010000165.1:0-11819 GCA_041310635.1 Desulfuromonadaceae bacterium
CACGAGGCCCTGATCAACCGGACCTTTTCCACCGGCGTGTTGATCCGCGGCGGCGCCAGCGGCGGCGCCAGCAGGCGCAGGGGATGCGGCTCGAAGGTAATGACCGTGGCCAGCGCCTGGCGCTGGCGGGCAGCGGCGACGACCCGACGGAAGATCTCGCGGTGGCCGAGGTGAACCCCGTCAAAATTGCCGATAGTGACCACGGTGCCGCCCGGCGGTGGAGTCAGCTGCGCCAGGCGCCGGATGATTTTCATGAACGCCTCCGCCGCGGCAGCGGCCGCTGACGCGGTGGCCGGGATGCCGCCGCGGGATCGGTGTCGACCAGCCGGAAATCGATCTCGCGACGCTCGGCATCGACCCGGTGGACGCGAACCATCAGCGTATCGCCGATGGTGAAGCGCCGCCGCCGGCTCATGCCGGTCAGCGTGTGGGTCGCCTCGTCGAACTGGTAGTAGTCGTCTGCCAGGGAGGCGATATGCACCAGTCCTTCGATGAAGATCTCGGCAAGCTCGACGAACAGGCCGAAGGGCTGGACCGAGACCACGAAGCCGCGGTATTCCTCGCCGACCTTGTCGGCCATGTACTGGCACTTCTTGAGACTGACGATATCGCGCTCCGCCTCCATGGCGCGGCGCTCGCAGTACGATGAGCGCTCGGCGATCTCTTCCAGGGAGGCCGGCAGGCTGGCCGCACTTTCGGTCGTCGGCTGCAGTTGGCGGCGCAGCAGGCGATGGATGATCAGGTCGGGGTAGCGGCGGATCGGCGAGGTGAAATGGCAGTAGGAGGTCGCCGCCAAACCAAAATGACCACGGTTTTCCACGGCGTAGCGGGCCTGGGGCAGACTGCGCAGCAGGACGTGGTTGATCACCTTCTCCTCCGGGGTGCCGGCGACGCGCTCGAGCAGTTCCTGGAGCAGCTTCGGCTTGATCCCTTCGGCAGGAATGGCCAGGCCCTGATTGAAATGGGCAATGAATTCCTGGAACGAGGCCAGCTTTTCCTCCCCCGGCGACTCGTGGATGCGGAACACCAGCGGCACCCGCTGTTGCTCGAGCCATTCGGCCACGGCCTCGTTGGCAGCCAGCATGAATTCTTCGATCAGGCGGTGGGCGAGGTTGCGCTCGGCGCGAACGATCTGTTCCGGTCGACCGCGCAGGCCAAGGACAATCTCGGCCTCGGGGAGGTCGAAATCGAGGCTGCCGCGCTCATGCCGCCGGGCCATGCGCAATTCGGCCAGCGCCTGCATGGTTTCCAGGGGGACGAGCAACCCGGCACGCGCCGCCCGCGTTTGCTCATCGCGATCGACCAGGATCCTGGCGACCTCGGTGTAGGTCAGGCGTGCCTGGCTGCGGATGACGCCGGGAAAGAAGCGCGCCCGGCGGCGCCGGCCGTGGCCGTCGAATTCAAGCTCGGCCACCATCGCCAGCCGGTCGACGCCGGGGTTGAGAGAGCAGATGCCGTTGCTCAGCCGCTCCGGCAGCATGGGCAGGCAACTGCCCGGGAAGTAGACGCTGGTGCCGCGGTTGAGGGCCTCGCGATCGATGGTCCCGCTGGCGGCGACGTAGTGGGCGACATCGGCGATCGCCACCCAGAGACGGAAGCCCTTGCCGGGCAGCGCTTCGATCGCCACGGCATCGTCGAAATCCCTGGCGCTCTCGCCATCGATGGTGACAAAGGAACGCTCGCGCAGATCCTCACGTCCGGCCAGGTCGGCGGCGGCGACCTGCTCGGGGAGCTTGGCGGCCGCCGCCAGCACTTCGGGGGGAAAAGCATAAGGCAGATGGAAACGCTCGGCGGCGATGCGGATTTCCACCGCCGGGTCGTCGGCAGCGCCGAGCACCTCGCCGATCCGGGCGGTGGCGGCCTGGCCCCGGCCGGGGTAAGTCTCGATGCGGGCGATCACCACGTCACCGGAACGCGCCGCCCCGGCCCCGTCGGGCGGCACCAGAAAACTTTCGCGCAGTTGCGGGTCGACCGGCACCAGGCGGCCCACGCCGTGCTCCAGCTCGAAACGCCCGAGCAAGCTGGTGTGGGCGCGCTCCAGCACACGCGCCACCTTCCCTTCCGGCCGCCCCGAACGCGGTCCCCGTCCGACCGTGATCAACACGCGGTCGCCGTGCATGGCCGGCCGGACGAATCGCGCCGGCACAAACAGGTTGTCAGCGCCATCATGCCCATCCGGCGTGACAAAGGCATAGCCGTCCCGATGCAGCGCCAAGGTGCCGGTAACGCTGCGACCGCGACGGGCCAGGGAATATTTCCCCCCCTTGTCGCGGGTCAGCACGCCGTCACCTTCCAGTTGCTTGAGTTGGCGGGAAAGGGCCTTGCGCTCGCCGGCGTCGAGATCGAGCGCCGACTGCAGGTCCCGCAAGCCCATGGCCTTGCCACCACGGCGTTCGAGAAGATCAATGACTTGCTGGATCGTTGCCATTTAAGGAATAACCGGGAACCGCTTTCAGTATGGAGCGACGCTTTTGCGCGCTAAAAACTCTCCGCCAAAACCGGCAGCGCCCCCGGGATACGGGGGCGCTGCCGATGGTGATTTCAGGAGTTGGCCGGGGGCGCGGGAGCGGCGGGGGCAGCGCCGCGGCCCCAGAGGTGCTGGCCGAACTTGCGGTAACCCTGCACGTTGTAAAGGCGCTTGTCGATTTTCGGATCGAGGGCCAGGACTTCCCCCTTGAGCAGCGGCTGCAGATGTTTGGCCAGCACGGCCCCGCCGCCGCCGGTAATGACTATGGCATCCATGTCCCAGTCGTCGGCCCACAACCGGTCGACCTCGTTGGCCACAGAGGTCGCCAGCTGGCCGAAGACCTGCTCGGTCATCCCCTTGAGGTCATAGGACTTGCCGCGAATCTTGATGCTGCCGCGGTCAATCGCCTCATAGAGCCGGTAGAGTTCGACGTTGACCCCGCTGCTTTCGCGCAGCTTGGTGGCAATGACATTGAAGGCACGGGCGATACCGGAATCGGTCGTCCGGCTGCCGCGCTCGGAATAGCGCATCTGGTCGGAAATGGTGTAGTCGGCGGTGCGGAAACCGACATCGATAATGCCGATCTTCTCGCGGACCAGCCGCTTGTCAACGAGCTCGCCGGAATCGTTGAGCATCTGGTTGAACAGGGTGCCGAAAGGCTGGGGGATCACGCGCACCTTGCTGATGCTGATCGATTTTTCCTCGCGTTTGCCGGAGGCATCCACCAGAGCCACCTGGTGTTCGCCGAGCAGCAGCTTGGCCAGTTCGTCCTTGTGCTTCTGGTAGGAACCAATGGGCAGTCCAGTAACCAGATTGACCGGTACGAACCCCTTGACCAGCCGGGCCGTCGCCGCTAGGGCGAGAATCTTGGCAAACTGGCCGATAAACTGGGCCTGGTCGAGGGTGAAGAACCGCACATTGCTCTGCCGCTCGGCCAGTCCGCCGACAAAATGTGACTTGCCGTCAAGGTCAATCTGCAGATGATCGTCGGTTTCCGGACCAGCAGGGAGCATCTGCTCGCGGAACTGGATGTCGGCCGATTCACCGAGCAGCGATTTGAAGATCAGCTCCTGCCGGCCGTCGGTCGCCTTGGTAAAACCGAAACCGATGTCAATTCCCAAAATCTCCAAGGTGCGCCTCCTTGCGTCATGGCAAACACAGGCCGCCGGACCGGCATTGCCGGCCCGCGCGGACCGCTATCACTATAGGAAAAGGCCGTCCGGGATGCAAGCAGGAAAGCCCCCGGCGAAACCATGCCAGGCACGATGCTAGGGGCGTTCCTTGCGGACGAATATCTCGCAAGCCAGCTCCTCGTCGACGGCAAATTCGGATTGGCCGACCTTGAAGATGTAGGACGGATAGGTGCGCATGAGGGTCACCGAGGTGCCGGGGAGCACCCCCATGCTCATCAGTTTCTGCATCTTGCGGTCGTCGCTGGCGGCAAGGTAGGCGATCTCTCCCGGGTCGCCGGGCTTTAACTCGGAGAGGGCCACCACACCGACCGCCCCTTCGGCGCGGGCCTGTTCGCAACAGCTGCCGGGGGGGATCGGCTTGCCGTGAGGACAGGTGGTCGGATGATTGAGCAACGTGCAGATCTTGGTGTCGACACCGTGATGCAGCAGGTGTTCGAACTCGCAGGCCCGCTCGTTCCCCGGCGCGCCCTGGATGTCCAGAATGTCCATCATCAGGCGTTCGGCAAGGCGGTGCCGGCGCACCGTCAGGCGCGCTTCATCCCGCCCCTCGTGACGCAGGCGCACCCGGTCGCCGTGCAACTCCACATAGGCGAGGTCGAGCAGTTCCGCCAACCCCCG
The DNA here is from genome assembly GCA_041310635.1 of Desulfuromonadaceae bacterium. Classification (GTDB taxonomy): domain Bacteria; phylum Desulfobacterota; class Desulfuromonadia; order Desulfuromonadales; family BM103; genus VAUL01. The sequence continues at coordinate 4,279 of JBFYXI010000165.1, forward strand.
GTCGTCGGCGTCGATCCCCAGGGAGGCAAAGTCCGCGGCGGCGGCGCCCTGCTCCTCGGTGACGATCCACAGCGCCTCGAGGATCTCCTCGGCTTTAGCGCTCAGCTTCATGATTCAGATCCTTTCGAAAGACATGAGGTGTGAGGAGTGAGGCGTCAACGTGGCTTGCCTGAAAGGTTTTCACTCCTCACTCCTCACTCCTCACTTCTCACGTTTTTTACCGAGCAATTTTACCAGAAACTCGGGCGTCACCGGGTTCTCCTGTCCGCAGTGGGGGCAATGGATCTTGCGGCAGCCGCCGAGACAGGCACCGCATCCCTCCTCGCGGAGCATCGCGGGGGTCAACTCATGATCACAAAAGGCGCACTTCATCCCAGCACTCCCGTAGCCAGCAACAGCCGGTTGAGCAGCCAGCCCACGGCAAAAGCCAAGGTGGTCACCACCACGAAGATGAGCAGGGAGACTTTCCAGCCGCGTTCTTTCTTCATGATCAGAAATTGCGCCACGCACGGCACGAACAACGTCAGAGTCACGGCGGCGACGGTCAGTTGCACGGGAGAGAGCAGACCGTTGGTCTGCAGGTCGTAGAGTCCCGCCGCACCGAAATCACGCCGGAAAAAGCCGAAGATGAACGCCGCCGCGGTGTCGTCCGGCAGGCCCAGCAAACCCATGACCGGCCGCATGGCATCGACCAGCCAGGCGAGAGCTCCGCTGAGCTTGCCGGCCCAGAGCAACACCGAGGCGATCATGAACAGCGGAAAAATTTCCAGGAAATACCACTGCATGCGGGTCAGGGTCTTGACCAGCACGTTGCGCGGCTGCGGCAGGCGCAGCGGCGGTATTTCCATATAGAACATCGGCCGCTCCCCCGGCAGGATCTTGGCCGTAAGCAGCCCGACCAGCAGAAAGATGCCGGTCAGGGTGACGACCCACACGGTCAGGGCGCCCGGCACTCCCGACAGCAGGCCGAGGATCACCCCCATCTGCGCGCTGCATGGAATGACCAGCGCCAGCAGCAGAGTGGCGATGACCCGTTCGCGGACGGTTTCCAGGGTGCGGGTCACCACCGTCGCCATGGTATCGCAGCCGAAGCCGAGCACAATCGGGATCACCGCCCGGCCGTTCAGACCGAGGTATTTGAACACCCGGTCGACCAGCATCGCCAGGCGCGGGAAGTAGCCGCTATCTTCGATCATGGCGAAAGCAAGGAAAAAGGTGCCGACGATCGGCAGAATGATCGCCACCGCGTAACGCACCCCGAGGGTAAACAGCCCGTACTCGCCAACCACCAGCTCGCGCAGCCAGTACCACGGCACGTGCCGTTCGAACCAGGCGATCACCCAGGGGTTGAGATGTTCTTCGAAAAGGGTGCCTTCGAGCAGGTCGACCACGGTTCCCGCCCCGAACCCCCCGACGAACTGGTACAGCCCGAAGTACAGAACCAGCAGCAGCAGCGGCACACCGGTCCACGGGTTCATGGTCAACGCCGACAGGCGCTCCGCCACGGCCGGCCGAATCCCTTCCCGCTGGGTAACTACCTGGTCGAGCAGCCCCTTGCAGATGCGCTTGCGCTCAAGGCTGACGCGCAGGTGCAGATCGACGCGACGCTCGAAAATCACCTCGTTGACCACGATCTCGATGGCGGCCGCTTGCGTCCCCTCCACGGCCCGGACCCGTTCCTGCAACTCCTCATCGCGCTGCAGCAGCAACAGTGCCAGACTGCGGCGCTCCAGACGGTACCTGCCGTGGATCTGGCCGGCGATGCGCTGGATGTCTCGCTCCAGGTCGGTCGCATAAGCAAAGGTTGCCCGCTGCGGCCGGTAAGCGGCAATCGCCTGGCGCAGCTCTCCCAGTCCGCGCTTGCGGCCGATGGCGGCGGCGACCACCGGGATACCCAGCTTTTCAGCGAGCAGCGCGGTGTCGATCCGCATGCCGACCCGTTCCGCCTCATCGATGATATTGACCAGCAGCAGGACCGGCAGGCCGGCCTCCACCAGCTGGATGGTCATCGGCAACATCCGTTCGAGGTTGCGGGCGTCGACCACATGCACCACCACGTGGGGATCCTCCTCGAACAGAATGCGCCGCCCGACCCGCTCCTCTTCGGTGATCGGCAGCAACGCATACATCCCCGGCGTATCGAGTACCTGGTAGTGCTCGCCGGCGATCTGGCAATGGCCGCGGGACACTTCGACCGAGGTTCCCGGATAGTTGGAGACCGTGGTATAAGCCCCGGTCAGGCTGTTGAACACCACGCTCTTGCCGACATTCGGGCAACCGACCAGGATGATTTTTTTTTCGCCGGGGGAATCTTTATGCGAAGCGCTCACGGGGCGGACTTTCGGTGCTATTGATATTCAATTTCAGGTGATGCAAAAAATGGGGGGAGACGCAGTAAGGAAACGCTCCGGAGGACCCGGAAACATCTTGAACCGAGGGAACCCTGCGTCTCGCCGCCTCTTGGCAAAGCCGGTTTACTGGCATTTGCGGCAGCGCCCATAGAGTTCCAGGCGGTGCCGCTCGATACGGAAGCCATGCTGGCGTGCGACCAGTTCCTGCAGCGCTTCGATCTGCGGATTTTCAAATTCGACAATGGCGCCGCAGACCGTACAGAGCAGATGATCGTGATGCTGTGCCCCGGCACTCGACTCATAGCGAGTCTGGCCATCGCCAAAATGACGCGGTTCGGCGATACCGCACTCGGCGAACAGCTTGAGGGTGCGATGAACCGTGGCGTATCCGATGTGCGGATGCTGTTCGCGCAGCCGCAGGTAGAGTTCCTCGGTGGAAAGATGGGCCCCGGCCTTCAGGAATTCGTCGAGAATGATCTCGCGCTGCCGGGTCGATTTGAGTCCCCGGGCAACCATGTAGGCATGAAAAGCATCCTGAGCGTCAGTGTTCACCGGACCATCCATTTTGATATTGGATTTCACCTTAGCGGACTCGCACTGACGTGTCAACCGCATCGTCAGCACCGTCAGCAGGGATCTGCCGGGGCGCAACCGCTTGCCGGATTTGCGGCCGGGAAACGTGAGGCAAAAAGCCGGTTAGCCGACGGGCGGGAGCCAGCGATACAGGTAGATGCTCAGTTGCCCCACCATGCCGAACATGAGCAGCAGGCCGACCACGATCAGCAAGGCGCCGGTAATGATCTCGGTGAGACGAATGTGTTTGCGGAAGTGTTTGAAGAAGGCAAGAAACTGGTGGAACAACAGCCCGGCCACCAGGAACGGGATTCCCAACCCCGCCGAGTAGACGGTCAGCAGCCAGAGGCCGTGCCCGGCCTGCCCTTTGGTCGCGGCGATCATCAGGATCGAGGCCAGGATCGGGCCGATGCAGGGGGTCCACCCGGCGGCAAACGCCAGGCCGACCAGGAACGTGCCGAAATAGCCGCTGGGCTTGCTGTGCAGGTGAATGCGCCGTTCGCCGAGCAGCATCCCGAAATGAAACAACCCGGTAAGGTGCACGCCGAAGAGCAGAATCAGCAACCCGCCGAGACGCTCGACCCAGACCAGGCCGGCACGCAGGTGTTCCTGAAAACCGGCCGAGGCGATGCCGACCAGTCCGCCAAGGGCGATGAAGACCGTCGAGAACCCCAGGATGAAGGTCAGTGAGTGGCCGGCAACGATCAAGCGAATCTTCGCTCCCGGATGCGCTTCCTGCAGCTGGCCGAAGGAGAGGCCGGTGATATAGGTCAGGTAGGACGGTATCAGCGGCAGCACGCAGGGCGAAAAGAACGACAGGATGCCGGCAGTGAAAGCGATCCAGACGCTGATATCCGTTACGGCAGTCGGCATCCCCTAGCCTTTCAGCAAGTCACGGAAGTAGGCGATACTCTGGGGGTGAGCCCAGTCAATGGCGCCGATGACCTTGTCATCGATCACGCCGTCTTTGCGAACAATGAACGATTCAGGGAACTTATAGACGCCGTAACGTTTCTGCACCTCTTCCTTGTCGTCGAACAGGACCGGGAAACTGTGCGGACTGGTGGCCAGAAAGCCAGGCACCGTCTGGCGGCCGGTCTTCTCGATGTTGACTGCCAGCAGAACCAGCCCTTCATCGGCGAGTTCGCGGTGCAGCAGTTCCATCGAGGGCATTTCCGCCCGGCAGGGCGGACACCAGGTCGCCCAGAAGTTGACGATCACCACTTTGCCGCGAAAATCGGCAAGGGACACCGGCTTGCCGGACAGGTCGTTGAGGGTGAAGTCGGGGGCTAGCTGGCCAACCTCCGGCGGGCCGTCAGGAGCGGTCGAAGGCGGACTGGAGCAGCCGGGCAGGACGGCCAGCAGGAGGCTGCAATACAATAAGGCGAGCAGGTAGCGCATGTTCTCTCCATAAATCGGCGACAAGGTCCGCCGGTTCGGTCGGCAGACGGCTATCAATCTTTGTAACGCCTTGCCGGGGGGCGAGTCAACCGTCGCCCGGAGCGTCGAAGCCCTGGCCGCGGGCGATGCGGAAGCAGCAGCCGAATTGAGCCACCAGCGTACCGGAATTGTCATGCAATTCCGCTGTGCCGTAAAAGCTGCGCCCTTCCGGGCCGCGCACCCGGGCCCGGGCGACCACGGTGCCGGCCTTTACCGGGGCGAGGAAGCGCGTTTCCATCTGGGTCGTGGCGAAGTTCGTCCCGGGGGGGAGAACACTCTTGATTGCCATGGCGACTGCCGTGTCGGCCAGGGTCACCAGGGCGCCACCGTGCATGACGCCGCCGCCGTTGGCCAGACAGAGCCGGAACGGCATGGAGAGCCGGGCCGACCCGCCCTCCGCCGCCTCGATCGTCAGGCCCACATGATCCTCGAAGGGAGCCGTGGCAATCCAGCCTTCGAGCTGAAACTGGGTCTTCTCGGGACGGCGCAACTGATCGGGATCATCCAGCAGAATGGCCATATCGATTCCTGGGGACTGGGAGCTGGGGTCTGGCGCACTAGGCCCCAGCCCCTAGCCTCTGGTGTTTTTTATCCCGTACTTCTCCATCCGGTACAGCAGCACATGGCGGGGGGTGCGCAGGAAGGCGGCGGCCCGGCTCTGGTTCCAGCCATTGCGTTCCAGGGCCTGCAGCACGGCCTCGCGCTCCAGAGCTTCCAGAGAGTAGCCGTCCTCCGGCAGTCTTACGACTCCGCCGCCCCGCTCCGGAGCAGTGTTGCCGAGGTGGCGGACCTTGGCCGGCAGGTCGTCGACGTCGAGTTGCTGGCCGCGGCGCAAAACGATCATGCGTTGCACGACATTTTCCAGTTCACGCACATTGCCGGGCCAATCGTAGGCGATCAGCTGTGCCAGCGCAGCGGCGCTGACGGTCAGTTCCGCCGCCCCGTGCTTGGCGAGAAAGTGCCGGACCAGCAGGGCGATGTCGTCGCGACGGGCGCGCAGCGGCGGCAGTTCAACGGTAATGACCGCCAGGCGGTAATAAAGGTCTTCACGGAACTGGCCGCTGGCCAGCGCCGCTTCGATATCCCGGTTGGTCGCCGCCACCACCCGTACATCGATCGGTTTAGGGTGGCCGCCGACCGGCTCGATTTCATGCTCCTGCAGGGCGCGGAGCAGCTTTGGCTGCAAGGCCGCCGGCAGCTCGCCGATTTCGTCAAGGAACAGCGTACCGCCGTGCGCCCGCTCGAATTTACCGGCCCGGTCCGCTACCGCGCCGGTAAAGGCCCCACGAGTGTGGCCGAACAGCTCGCTTTCCAGCAGATCCGCGGGAATGGCCGCGCAATTCACGGCTACGAAGGGGCCGGCGCTGCGGTCGCTGGCGCGGTGGATGGCATGGGCGACCAGTTCCTTGCCGGTCCCGCTCTCGCCGGCGAGCAGCACGCTGGCTTCACTCGGCGCGGCCCGCCGCGCGATTTCCAGAACCTGGCGCATGGCATCGGACGTGCCGACCAGATTGCTGAACTCGATCTGGTGCCCGAGCTGTTCGCGCAGTCGCCGGTTTTCCTCCTTCAGGACCAGCAGGGCGGCGGCCTTGTCGACCGCCAGCAGAAGTGCGTCACGGCTCACCGGTTTGGTCAGAAAATCCTGGGCGCCAAGCTTCATGGCTTCAACCGCCTGCTCAATGGTGCCGTAGGCCGTGATGACGATCACCAGCGCCTCCGCGCGCAGGGCTTTGATCTGCGCGAGCAGCTCGAGACCGGAGAGTCCGGGCATCTGCAGGTCGGTCAGGACCAGATCCACAGGTTCCTCACGGAACCGGCACAGGCCGTCAACGCCATCGGCTGCCGTCGTGACCCGGTAACCGGCCTGTTCAAGTTGATACTCGGTCACCCGCCGCAGGGAAGCGTCATCGTCAATCACCAGGATCGTGAACTTCTTCTTGCTGTCGCGAGTGCGCGTGGAAGGACTCATGGTTAACCTGTCTGGCGCTCAGGGGAGTGGCAGAGCGACGGTGAAAACCGCCCCGGCCCCCGGGGTGCTGTCTACCGTGATCTGCCCGCCGTGGGAAACAACGATGCGCTGGCTGATCGGCAACCCCAAGCCGGTGCCGTCGGGGCGGGTGGTGACAAAGGTCCTGAAAATCCGCGCCTGTTCGGCCACAGGGATCCCCGGCCCGGTGTCGGCTATCGTCACCTCCGCCTGGGTCGCGGAGCGCCGGGTGGTGACTGTCAACTGGCCGCCCGCGGGCATGGCCTGCAGGGCGTTCAGCACCAGATTGAGCAGAGCCTGGCGCAACTGGCTGCCGTCGCCGGCGAGCAGCGGCAGCTCTGCCGTCCTGACCATGACCGCGATGTCGTTGCGTTCCGCCTGGCGGCGGGTCAGGTCGATGACCTCGCGGACCACGATGTTGAGATCGAACTGCCCCCGTTCCAGCGGGGCCTGCCGGGCGAAGCGCAGGAAATTCTCGAGCACCCCGTTGAGCCGGTCGGCCTCACGCACCAGAATTTCGGCAAATTCGAAACGCGGGTCGGCGGGGTCGACGCCATCCTTGAGGATTTCCGCGGTGCCACGGATGGAACCGAGCGGATTGCGGATCTCGTGTGCCATTCCGGCGGAGAGTTCGCCGAGGGTGCTGAGCCGGTCGGCGCGGCGCAGCTGCTCCTCGATCTCGAGGATCTGGTCGGCCTGGGTGCGCAGGGTGAGGTAGCTTTCCTCGAGCCGCAGGGCCGCCTGCTGATGGGCCTGTTTCTGCGCCCGCTCGCGCCCGGCCAGAAACCCCGTCAAACCACCGATGATGTTATAGAGCAGGATCTCCAGGTACTGTTCGGGCTGGGACGCCGGATGATGCCCCCACTGGAAAACGACGTGCGGCAGGAACAGCAGCGAGGCGGCCACCGCCGTGGCGATGCCGCCGCGCAACGTGAACCACAGCCCGCCGAGGACGATCGGCACGTAATAGAGTCGCCGATAGATATCGTGGGCGTGCTGCATCTGCAGGGCGGTCAGGTAGTGCAGGGCACTGATCGCCAACAGCAAGCCGACGATCACCGAAAGGCGTAGCACCCTGCCGCTCTCGACGCGTGCCGGAGTCAAAACCGCCATTCTGCCTCTCCCTCCCGACCAGCTGTTGAATATTATACACAAGGGGCATCCTCAGGCCAACCGCGTAATTCCACGTT
>JBFYXI010000185.1:0-15444 GCA_041310635.1 Desulfuromonadaceae bacterium
TGTGCTCTTCCGATCTATTCAGGTAGGCATAGTCAGAAATGAGCGTCCACTTGCGGGCCTTTTTCTGGTAAGCCTTCTGCGACTCCCAGATCTCCTTGAAAACCGGATCCTTAGCGGCCGCCTCAGCCAGCAGTTCCTGGTTGGCCTTCTTCATGGCGGCGATGATTTCCGGCGAGAAGGTGCGGATCTTGACGTTGGGATAGTCCTTTTCGATGGTTGCCCAGTTGACCGCGCTCTCGTGGTAGGAGCGGGCGTACATGTCATAGGCGGCATACTGCATGGCAATGGTGAGGATTTCCTGCAGGTGCTTGGGCAGGGCATCGAACTTGGCCTTGTTGACCATGAACTGCAGTTCAGTGGCCGGTTCGTGCCATCCGGTATAGTAGTAGGGGGCGATCTTCTGGAAGCCCATGTTCAGATCGAGGGACGGACCGACCCACTCGAGGGCATCAATGGTGCCGCGATCGAGGGCCGTATAAAGCTCGCCGGGGGGGATGTTGGTGACAACCACGCCGAGTTTGGAAAGAACTTCGCCGGCGAAGCCGGGGATGCGCATCTTCAGTCCCTTGAAATCATTGAGGGTCTTGATCTCCTTGCGGAACCATCCGCCCATCTGGTTGCTGGTGTTCCCTCCCGGGAAGGAGTAGACGCCGTGCTTGTCATAGACCTTTTTCATCAATTCCATGCCACCGCCATAGTAAAACCAGGCGTACTGCTCCGGAGCGATCATGCCGAAAGGCATGGTGGTAAAGAACATGGTGCTGGCTTCTTTGCCCTTCCAGTAATACGACGCGGTGTGGCCCATTTCATACTGTCCGGCGTTGACCATGTCGAGGACGCCGAAAGCGGCCTTGTGAATATTGGCCGAATCGATGCGGATTTCCATCTCGCCGTTGGACATCTTGTTGACCAGGTCGGCCATCTTGATGACCGCATCGCCGAAGACCGGAAAGCCGGTCCCCCAGGTCATGGCCAGTTTCCACTGGTATTTGGGAGCGGCCTGGGCCTCGGTGGCAAACCCTGTGGCCAAGACGAGACCGACGACCATGCATAGCGCGGTCAGCAATCTGGTGAAAGGTGTCGTCATCCGCATTTTTTCCTCCTTCGCCCGAACTGTAACGTTGTCCATTGTCCCCGGCAGCGAGCCGGAGTCCCTTTATGATGAGACCACCGCAACGGCTAAAGTGTCGCGGCAAAAAAGGAGTTGTCAACCCGGCACGAACCGTTTTCAGTCTTGAAGCTGCTCGATTTCCGCGTCGCTCAGCACCGGACGCTTCTGCAGGCGCTTGTAGTAGAAGTTCTGGCCGTAAAGTACCGCCGCCGGGTTGTGGCCGGTGACGCGGTCCTTGACCACCAGGGTGGTGACCGGCGCCTGCGAATGTTTGGCAAAGAGCATGTCGTGACCGACGCAGAGGCCGACGATGATGTTCATATCGGTGCCGGCCTGATCGAGCAGTCGGGCCTGGGCGATGGGGTTGCAGGCCGGCTCGAAGGTGCCGGGGCGGACCTTGTCTTGCTCCTTGATGCCGAGTTCGAGTTTGTCGATGCTGCCGGCTTTGCAGCAGACCGAGAGGGGTTCGAACCCCTGGGCGCTGAGAATTTCGCAGAGCCGGTTGGTCTCCTCGAGCAGACCGATGCAGGTGCCGATGCCGATCTTCCGCCAGCCCATCAGTTTGGCCAGGGCGATGGTGTCCTCAACCCGGGTCCAGCGAGCGTTGACCGCATCTGAGCCGGGTGTCGGCTGGTAGCAGAGGCCTTCGACCACGGCCGCCACCTGGGCCAGCCTGGCATCCTGACCATCGCCGATGTAGCCGCGAAAGGACTCCTCGATGGTCGCCGCCTCCCGTTCCGAAGGGCAGTAGGCCGGTTGCGCCTTGCGGGTGGGCGGATCACTCCAGCAGTTGGTGGTCCCCTGCTTTTGCCAGACGGTGCTGCAACTGGAACAGGACAGGGCGGGTTTGGTCGGGTTGCCGGTGCTCATGGTAATCCTCCGCGGTTGCCAGGGCTGCCGGGGTCAGGACTCTGCTCTTTCCCGGTCGACCTTGCGCTTCTTGATTTAACGGCAATGGCCTGGTGGTGGTAAAGAAGCATGAATAACGGGATGAGGGGAGGCTCAAGCGATGCAGCGTCGTTCGGGGCCGGCGTAGCTGGCGGCTGCAAGCATCCGCACCGGGTCGACGCCGACCACCGCCCAGCCGGAGTTGCGCTGGAAGCGGCGCACCAGCTTGCGCTCGAGGAGCAGGTCGAGTCCCCGGGGCACCACGCGGATACAACAGCCATCGATCAGTTCGACTTGAATGATCAAAACACCCTCCCGCCCTGTAGGTAACATAAATATAGCGAAACTGCCGGTCATTTCAAAGGACAAACGAATTGCTGAAGGGTGCGCAAATGCGCCTGCTTCGGAAAAGCAACAGGCGGAAGGTCAAGGCCTTCCGCCTGGAAAAGCAGGGGGGATGGATGGTTCAGATGATCTTGCTCAGCGGGTACTCGACGATCCCCTGGGCGCCGAGGCGCAGCAGTTCGGGGATAATGCGCCGCACCTCCTTCTCGGGCAGGATGCTTTCGATGGAGACCCAGTCGGACTTGTAGAGATGGGCAACGGTCGGGTTCTTCAAGCTCGGCAGGACGCCGGTGATCGCATCGATGGCTTCGGCCGGGGCATTGAGCTTGAGGCCCACCATCCCCTCGGCGCGCAGGGCCGACTGCAGCAGGGTGGCAATCTGCTCGATCTTGGCTCGTTTCCAAGGATCGTTCCAGGCCGCGCGGTTGACGACCATCACCGGCACCGACGACATCAGGTCGCAAACGATGCGCAGGTTGTTGGCGCGAATGGTCGAGCCGGTTTCAGTGACCTCGACGATGGCATCGCACAGTCCCTCGACCACCTTGGCCTCGGTGGCTCCCCAGGAGAACTCCACGGTCACCGGAATGTTGCGCTCGGCAAAGTAGCGCTCGGTGAAGCCGACCAACTCGGTGGAGATCACCCCGCCGGCCAGGTCCTCGGGTTTGCGCACCGGCGAATCCTGGGCCACCACCAGTACCCAGCGCACCGGCCGGCGTGACACCTTGGAGTAAACCATTTCGCAGACTTCCATGACATCGGCCTGGTTCTCCGCCACCCAGTCGCGCCCGGCGATGCCGACGTCGATGGTGCCGCGCTGCACATACTTGCCCATCTCCTGGGGGCGGATCAGGCTGCACTTCATCTCGTCGTCGTCGATGGTCGGGAAATAGCTGCGCGACGACACCCCCACCGACCAGCCGGCCTGCTTGAACAGATTGACGGTGGCGTCTTCGAGGCTCCCCTTGGGGATGCCGAACTTCAGAATGCTCATGGAATCTCCTTCGGTGGGCGTGGCTTTTGGCCAATCTCGGCGTTGGCCGGCGGGGCTCCTTGTGCGACGTGGCGCTGCCACGCCTTCGCGTCACCCCTTGGCCGCCTTGACCTTGGCGCAAAATCCGCGCCCTGGTTGGTATCTGATGTAGGGGTGACCCAAAGGGTCACCCGAAGGCAGGCGAGGCAGTGCCTTGCCTCTACGATTTTTTGTAGACTTCTTCAGGATTGAAGAGCGGATTGGAGTGCTCCACCCACTGGCCGTCTTCCCAGCGCACATAGAAGCAGCTGCGGTTGCCGGTGTGGCAGGCGGCCGGGCCGTTCTGCCTGACCTTGATGACCACCGTGTCGGCGTCGCAGTCGGTCAGAACTTCGATGACATCCTGGGTGTTCCCCGATTCCTCTCCCTTCATCCAGTACTTGTTGCGGGAGCGGCTGTAGAACCAGGTCTTGCCGTCGCGGAGGGTGCAGTCGAGGGTTTTCTGGTCCATGAAGGCGACCATCAGCACTTCGCCGCTTTCATAGTCCTGGATGACGGCGGGAATCAGGCCACCCATCTTGTCGAAATTAATGGTGGTCACGGTTTGTGCCTCCTTGGAAATGAAAACGTTTCTTTATGGACCAGAGCGGGCGGAGGTGTCAACCGTTTGCTGGCTTCAGGAGCGAAACACGAAGTAGACCGCGCCGAGCAGGCACAAACCCGCCCACAGGTAGTCGAGCTTGAGCGGGTGATGCATATAGAAGATGGCGAAGGGGATGAAAACCACCAGGGTGATGACCTCCTGGAGAATCTTCAGCTGGCCGAGGCTCATGGTCGTGTAGCCGATGCGGTTGGCCGGCACCTGCAGCAGGTATTCGAACAGGGCGATCCCCCAGCTCACCAGGGCGGCGATATACCAGGCCCGATTGTTGAGGGTCTTCAGGTGGCCGTACCAGGCGAAAGTCATGAACAGGTTGGAGACCGTCAGCAGGGCGACGGTCTGCAGGGCGGCGGTCATGGGCGGCTCCAGGCAATGAGCAGTGACGATGTGGGCAAAAGGGCAGTCGGCGCTATCGGAAAAACCGGCGCAAGCTGAATTTGATCCTATTGCGGAAGAGGAAGGGAAATCAAGCGGTCGCCGGTGTGAAGTTTGCCAGGCGCGGGCAGAGCGCGGCGCGCAACCAGGCAATCTGGTCGGGGAGGTAGGCCACCGGCGGGGTTTTCCCCCAAACCGGCGCCGGCCAGGCCGGATCGTTCCGGTAGCGCACCACGTGGTGCAGGTGCAGTTGGGGAACGACGTTGCCCAGGGCGGCAATGTTCAGCTTGTCGGGTTGGAACTGCGCGGCGAGGGCGGCCGCCAGTTCGCTCGATTCGCACAGCAACTGACACTGGTCGGCCGGGTCGAGCTGGTAGATTTCGCGGATCCCCGCGCGCTGCGGGACGAGAATCAGCCAGGGATAGGTGCCGTCATTCATCAGCAGCAGCAGTGAGAGGGGAAAACTGCCGAGCTCGATGGTGTCGTTTTGCAGGCGAGGGTCGAGGGAAAACACGGGGTGCCGGTCAGCCGAGCAGATAGTGGATGAGCAGCAGCGGAAAGAGTACCAGCATCAATCCCACGGTTGCGTTGACCGCCATGCACAGCATCAGCAGTGGCCGGGGGGGTAGCTCCTCTTTGCCGGTGCGCAGGTCGACGGTGCCGACCGGCAGGGGAAAGCCGCAATAAAGCCGGTGGGGAGCGCCATGGTAAAGATGGGTGGTCAGCTTGTAGCCGAGGAAAAAACCGAAAGCCACCCCGATCGCGCAGAGGATCGTCAATAGCCCCTTGAGCGGCGAAGTGCCGTGCAGCAGGCGATGATAGCTGATCAGGTTGAAGATTGACAGCAGCAGCGTGCAGGCCAGAGTGAAGATGCGGGCTCCCCGCCAGAGGCTGTGCCCGCGCGGAATGCGACCGTTCAGGCGCCTGCGGACCATGAGGGCGATTTCGTCAGAGCTCAGGCCTCGCTCGCCGAGAATCTCGCGGACGGATGATTCGTCTACACTTTCGGCGTCGGCCAGCAGGTCGAGCAGATAGCCGGTGGGCAGGTTGCGGAGCTGTTCGCGGAGCTGTTTGTCGCCGATCATCATGGCCCTTTGCGCCTGGTTATTAAAACGCAGCTAACATACCGATAAATGCTGTGAATGTAAACTGTCAACCGGGCCAGCGGCGGTGCTGCTCCGGGAGCAATGACCGATGCGCTGGTAGTCGGCAAAAAACTGCTTGATTTTTGCCGGCGAATGATGATACTGGAACCATTCTAAGTAGTTTGTGTATGGGAAGACGTTTGGTCAGATAAGCCTGTCAAGAGTAGCCTTGCCGCACAGACATTAGGGTCTGAGCGGTTTTTATTTGGCGACTCGCAACCCATGCACAGCACCAACAGCTCAAGGATGTGAGCAGAAAGAAGGAGCAACAGCAATGGCACAAGGTACGGTGAAATGGTTCAATGACGCGAAAGGTTTCGGGTTCATTTCGCAGGACAACGGCCCGGACGTATTCGTGCACTTCTCCGCAATCACGGGGGACGGGTTCAAGTCGCTGGCCGAAGGGCAGCGGGTCACCTTCGACGTCCAGGAAGGCCCCAAGGGCCTCCAGGCCGCCAACGTGCAGAAGGCGTAAGCGGCTTACCCGCCAGACGCAAAACGCACAAAAGCCCCGGAGCTTGCTCCGGGGCTTTTTTAATCCGGACCTGGCCGGGCCCCCTACTCGAACTGAGCCCGGAATGCGGTCAACTGGGCACGCAGTTCGGCCATCTCCTCACGTAGCGCTGCTACCTCCTCCTCCACTGCCGCCAACCGCCGGTTTTCAGCTACGACCCGGTCGCGGGCCGGTTCCGACGGGGGTGGCGTCGCTTCGCCGGTTTCGGGAATGCCCGCCAAAAGATGGGCAAAACGCTGCTCCTTGAGCCCGGGCTGGCGGGGGAGGCGGGTCACCAGGGGCGGTTGCCGTTCGGCGAGGGCCCAGCGTTTCCTCGACGGCGGCAAGGTCGGCAAAGCTCCGCATCCGCTCCGCCCGGCCGCGCAACTCGCCAACGGTCTGCGGTCCGCGCAGCAGCAGCTCGGCAAGCACGGCCAGATCCTGGGGCTCCAGGCGCAGCAGCCCCTCGAGGTTGTGGCAGTATTTGGCGGCCCGCACCCCCTCGGCGGAGTGATGGGCAAGACGCTGGAAGCGCAGGCTGTCGAGGGCCCGGACGACGTCCGCTTCCTCCAGCGCCAGCACCGGGTCACGATTCGATTTCTGGTTGCAGGCGTTGGTCAGGGCATTGAGCGTCAGAGGATAATATTCCGGGGTGGCCAGGTCCTTTTCGATAAGGCAGCCGAGCACGCGGACCTCGATCGGATTGAGGGTAAACTCCATGACGGGCTCCTTTGCAGGGTGACGGCGGTTGCGCAAATAGAGTAGCATAATAGTCTGCAGGCGAGGGATCGGCAACTGTCGTGGCAAAGGAGAATCTTCTGTTGGCAAGAGATGCGATGTTAGAGTTGGGCGGGATGCAGCAGCTTCCGGTGGCGGCAATCGATGCCCAGGGCGCCTGGCTGCTGGCGGGGCGCGAACGGATTTTGCTGGCGCGGCGCGAGCTGCCGGCCGGCCTGAAACTGGGTGAGTATTTGCAGGTGTTCGTCTACGGCGACGCGACGGGGAAACCGGTGGCCACGTTGTGCCGGCCGAAGGCCCTGGTCGGTGAGTTCGCCTTTCTCAAGGCGGTCAAGGTCGGCCCGCACGGTGCGTTCCTCGACTGGGGGCTGGAGAAGGATCTGCTGGTGCCGCACAAAGAGCAACCCGAACCGATGCAGCCGGGGTGTTGTTACGTGGTCAAGGTGCGCCTTGACCGCCAGGGGCGGCCCCTCGGCACCGCCCGCATCGACAAGTGTCTGAGCAATGCGGAGATCGAACTAGCGGCAGGGGAGCAGGTCGAACTGCTGGTCTGGGGATTTTCGGCCCTGGGCGCCAAGGTGATCGTCAACCAACGCCACGCCGGGCTGCTCTACCGTGACGAGATCGGCAGCCGCCTCAACCTGGGCGACCGGCTCACCGGTTACGTCAAGCGCATCCGCGCCGACCACAAGATCGATGTGACCCTGCGCCAGGGGGCGACGACCGAGCTCGACGCGGCCAAGGGGAAGATCATGGCGGCCCTGACCCGGGGCGGCGGAATCCTGGCGCTCCACGATCACAGCCCGCCGGCGGCGATCGAGGCGGCGCTCGGCATGAGCAAAAAAGTGTTCAAAAAGGCGGTCGGCGGGTTGTACAAGGCGGGTATCGTCACTTTGAGCCCGCACGGCATCGCCCTGAAGCGGGAATAACCCGGAAATAACGTTCGCGGAGGTGTTCCATGTCCCGATCTTTCACCCCGCGCGGGCGTCGGCCCGTGCCGGGAAAAAGCCCCGGCGAAATCGACGAACTGACCCGCCGCATGAAGGCCGAACAGCAGGCTTCCGCCAGCTACCGCGAGCGCTCGCTGCAGTTGCACGGCTGGATCTGCGCCAAGTGCGCGCGCGAGTTCGAGTTGGACACCCTGCATCAGCTCACCGTCCATCACAAGGACGGCAACCATCATAACAACCCGCCGGACGGCAGCAACTGGGAGAACCTGTGCGTGTACTGCCACGAGGACGAGCACAGCCGCTCGCTGCTCGGGGATTATCTGAGCGGGGCGAAGGGTGGAAAGCCATAGTCAGTCGAGTGCTGGATGCAGGATTCGGAAGCCTTCGGTAGAGAGCGGGGGATGGTTTGGGTTGCCCGAAAACAGGTTGGCAGACGGCCTGAATCCTGAATTCCAAGAAAACCGCCAGAAACCGAGCAACCAGGAGAGAGACGATGAACTACCGTTCCCCGGAACAGTTCGCCAACGTTACCGCCACCTGCAAGGCCAACGTTTACTTCGACGGCAGGGTGGTCAGCCACACCGTCAGCTTCGCCGACGGTAGCCGCAAAACCCTCGGCCTGATTTACCCCGGCACTTTCAAGTTCAATACCGGGGTGGCCGAACGCATGGAGATCATTGCCGGCGCCTGCCGAGTGCGCATTGCCGGTCAGGGCGACTGGATCGGTTTTCCGGCCGGAACCTGGTTCGACGTGCCCGCCAGCTCGTTCTTCGAGATCGAGGTCAGCGCAGGGGTTGCCGAGTACGTCTGCTCGTTTCTGTAACGGCTGGTGGCAGGGTTCTTCGCTATCCGGTGCGTCAAGAGGCGAAGAGGAACGCGTTCCGCTCCGTCTCGCCAGAGCCCGCAATGTCTGTCAGCTCTTTATTGGCCCCCCTCGGCGAGCCAGATGGTATGGAGATCGCCCTTATTGTTGTGAGCCCGCACTCGGGTCTGTTTCACCTTGAAACCAACTTTTCGCAGACGCTCCATGAAGGACTGGTCGGGACCGGCCGACCACACCGCCAGTATGCCTTTTGGTCGCAATGCCGTGAAGGACGCGGACAACCCGTCTATACTGTAAAGCCAATCATTTTTTTTGCGGGTTAGGCCCTCGGGGCCATTGTCGACATCAAGCAAAATCGCATCGTAAGTCTGTCGCTGCTCCTTTAGCAGCTTGGCGACATCGCCCTCGCGAACCAAAGTCCGCTCATCCTGCAGCGGACAGCCCGCATGCTCCCCCAAAATGCCCCGGTTCCACTCCACCACTGCCGGTACCAGTTCGGCCACCACCACCTGTGCGTCGGGGCCAAGGTGACGCAGCGCCGCGGCCAGCGTAAACCCCATGCCGAGGCCACCTATCAGCACACGGGGTTGACAACGTCCTGCGATCTGTGTGCACGCGAGCGCGGCCAAGGCGTCCTCGGAGCCGTGTGCCCGAGTGCTCATCAGCACGCTGCCGCCCACGATACTGATCGAAAATTCACCGTTGCGCTGGTGGAGCTGTAGTTTGCCGCCGTTGCCCGGTATTTCCGCAGTATCCAATAATCTCCAGGGAATCATGGGCGCCTCGCGCTAGGGAAACAAAAGCCGAGGCTGCGCTGACGGTATGTTCGCATTGACCGGGCAGATCCCGGGACGACGGGGCCGCTGATGATCCGCGAATTCCTTGGTGGGCGCGACGAACGGGATTGTTCCGGTAACATGGCGGCAGCGACGCTCAGAGGATGAAGTCCGTGGACAGAAAATTCGACCGGTGTTCCCGGGTGATGTCACTGATGATCTGCCGGTTGAGGTCGAATTCCTTGGCGGCAACAATGGCCCGGATGGAAAAGGCCCGCAGGGCATCGGCAACCGACAGGGTGCCCACCGCCGAATCCTTGCGTCCGGTGAACGGAAATACGTCGGGGCCGCGCTGACACTGGCTGTTGAGGTTGACGCGCGACACCTGGTTGACCAGCGGGTCGATCAGCCTGGCCAGCAATCCGGGATCACGACCGAAGAGGCTCACCTGCTGGCCGTAGGTAGATTCTTCGATGTAGCGGATCGGGGTCTCAATCGTGGTGAAGGGCACGACCGGGACCACCGGACCGAACTGTTCCTCGCGAAAGACCCGCATCTGTTGGCTGACCGGATAGAGCAGAGCCGGATGAAAATAGGAGTTGCTGACTGTCCCTCCCCCCTCGTTCATGACCTCGGCGCCGAGCTTCCGGGCATCCTCGATCAGGCTGGTCAGGTAGTCTGGCTTATCCTCTTCGGGAAGGGGGGTGATCATGGTCCCTGGCTGCCATGGCATGCCGGTTCCCAGGCTGGCAAGCGCCCGGCTGAAACGGGCGATGAAATCGGCGGCGACGCTCTCGTGGACGAATAGAATTTTCAGGGCCGTACAGCGCTGCCCGTTGAACGACAGGCTGCCGGCAATGCACTCGGACACGGCCAGATCCAGGTCGGCGTCCGGCAGGATGATCGCCGGATTTTTGGCCTCCAACCCCAGCACCAGGCGCAGGCGGTTGGGCTTTGGGTGCTCCTTCTGCAGGGAGTTGGCCGCCTTGCTGCTGCCGATGAAGGCAAGGACATCCACTTTACCGGAACGCATCAGTGGCGGGGTTACCGTCCGCCCCGTACCGAAGAGCGTATTGACCACTCCGGGCGGGAAGGCGTCGCGGAAGACCTCGAGCAGGGGTGAAAAGAGCAGAACGCCATGCCGCGGCGGTTTCAGCACCGCCGTGTTTCCCATGATGAGCGCCGGGATGAGGATGGTCAGGCTCTCGTTCAGCGGGTAGTTGTAGGGGCCCATGCACAGGGCCACGCCGAGGGGGGCGCGGCGGATCTGGCCGATAATCCCCTCAGCGATAGTGAACCGCGATGAAATCCGGTCAAGGTCCTTCAAGGCGTCCACGGTATCTTCGATATAGGTAGTGGTCCGGTCGAACTCTTTTTCGGCATCCTTGAGAGTCTTGCCGATCTCCCACATGAGCAGGCGCACCACGTCGTTCCGGCGTTCCTTCATGCCGATGGTGAAACGCTGCACATGTTTGATCCTTTCGTTTACAGTCATGGTCGGCCACGCGCCCCGGCCGTTGTCATAAGCTGCCACCGCAGCATCTAGAACCGCCAGCGCCTGCGCTTCAGTCATCAGCGGAAAACTGCCGATGCGGTGACGATTCAGCCCGGCCGGAGTGTTGATGCAAACCGGCGAGAAGACCTCCTGGGTGGCCCCTTCGATCCGGCGCAATTCCCCGCTGATTAAATACTCGCGCTGTTCGACCGGTGCCGGGATCCGGTACTGGGCGGGAATCTCCTCCCATTGAGGGAAAATGCTGCTGATGCGGGTTTGAACAGTCATTTTGGCAACTCCGGAATCGAGGAGGATGGCGACTACAGGGATATTCTACACCACAGACGGCAAGGGTGCAGGGAACCGCGGCCATACTTCACACAAGCGACATCAAATCCCCGAGTTGCCGGGGCGATCCGGGCGGGTGCGCCGCCTGGCTGCCGGGCGCCCCCCTGCTGCTTCGGGGCCGTGACCCGGACACAGCTGATCACGGAGATCCTCGCGCCCGCACAACCTGAGGGCCGCGCGCACATCGGCCTGCTGCTCCAGCAGGTGCCAGAGCAGCAGGGCCTTTTGCAGGCGTCGCTCCTTGGCCGAGCGCGGGACGTAGACGGCCTCGCCGCTGAACGGGTCGCGGCCAGTGTGGTAGATGCAGGTGGCCAGGCTTCCCGGCGTCGGAGTGAATTCCTGAACCTGTTCGACGCGCAGATTGTGGCGCTTCAGGAAACAGGCGACCTCGACCATGTCGGCAAGCGTACAGCCCGGGTGGCCGCTGATGAAGTAGGGGACCACCGCCTGGCGGCGTCCCAGGGCCAGGCTGCGCGCCCGGAAGCTGTCGAGAAAGCGGGCGAAGGCCTGCGGACCAGGCTTGCGCATGATGCGGGCGACCTGCGGACTGACTGTCTCGGGGGCAACCTTGAGGAGGCCACCGACGTGGTGCTGCAACAGGTCGGCAAAATAATCCGGCTGATGTTCGAGCAGGTCGAAGCGCACCCCGGAGGCAACGAACAGGTGCTTGACCGCCGGGTGCCGGCGCAGGTCGCGGAGCAGGTGCACTGCGCGCCGGTCGGCAGTGACCAGCTCTGGACAGATTTCGGGATAGAGGCAGCTCTGCCGCCGGCAGGCGGCCTGCTTCGCCGGATCGCCGCACTCCAGCCCGTACATGTTGGCGGTCGGCCCGCCGAGATCGCTGATCGTGCCACGAAACTCGGGATGGCTGGCCAAATCGTCGATCTCGGCGCGGATCGAGGCCGGCGAGCGCGATTGGATGGTCTTCCCCTGGTGGTGGGTGATGGCGCAAAAAGCGCAGCCGCCGAAGCAGCCGCGATGGCTGGTGATGGAAAACTTGATCTGTTCGTAGGCCGGGATCGTCTCGGCATAGGAGGGGTGAGGCAGCTTGCAAAAAGGCAGGGCGTAGATGCGGTCGAGCTCCTGTCCGGTGAGCGGCAGGGCCGGCGAATTAACCACCACCAGGCGCTCCCCGTGCCCCTGGGCGAGCGGCTTGCCATTGAAAGGGCTGGCTTCCTGGGCCGCCAGCTTGAAGGCGCGGTTGTAGGCTTCATGGTCGGCAGCCACCTGCTCGTAGGCGGGGAGGACGACGGCTCCATCGGGAGCCACCCTCGCCAGGTACGCGGTCCCCGGCACGTCGCGGATGGCCTCGATGGCTGCCCCTGCCGCCAGTCTCCGGGTCACCTCGAGCAGGGGGCTTTCCGCCATACCGAAAATCAGCAGGTCAGCCT
Source organism: Desulfuromonadaceae bacterium (assembly GCA_041310635.1). Taxonomy (GTDB): domain Bacteria; phylum Desulfobacterota; class Desulfuromonadia; order Desulfuromonadales; family BM103; genus VAUL01. The sequence continues at coordinate 12,513 of JBFYXI010000185.1, forward strand.
TGCTGTCGACCAGCACCGAGCGTCGCACCCGATCGTCCCAATAGTCGTAGTGCGCCAGCCGGCGCAGGCTCGCCTCGATGCCACCGATCAGCGTCGGCACGCCCTTGAATGCCCCCTTGACGGCAGCGGTATAAGCGATGGTCGCCCGGTCGGGGCGCGCCCCGGCCCGGCCCCCGGGGGTGTAGGCATCGTCGTTGCGCACCTTCTTGGCCGCGGTGTAACGATTGACCATGGAATCCATGGCCCCGGCGGAAATGGCGGCGAACAGGCGCGGCCGGCCCATGGCGTGCAGTGCCGCGGGATTGCGCCAATCGGGCTGGGCGAGAATGCCGACCCGGTAGCCCTCGGCCTCGAGCAGCCGGGCCAGCAGGGCCGTGCCGAAGGAAGGATGGTCGACATAAGCGTCGCCGCTGACAAACAGCACATCGAGTTCGTCCCAGCCGCGTGCCGCCATCTCCTCACGGCAAGTGGGCAGGAAAAGCTTGGCCGGCCTGGTCTTCGGCGGCTTAGAGGCCATGGGACTCCCTGATCAGGGCGTGCAGCGCCTCGGCCATGCGCCGGTAGCCGGCGGCGTTGGGATGGATGCTGTCGCTCTTGAATTGCCGGTCGCCCAGCAGGTCGCTGATGATCCTGTCCTCGTAGGGGATCCCCGCGCCCTCGGCCAGCTTCCGGTAAAAATCCGGGGGCTCCAGAAACAGGCCGGGCTCAGGAACGCCGACCAGAACCACGTCGGCTCCGGTTGCCCGGATCTGGGCGACCATCGCCGTCAGATTGGCGGCGGTCTGGTCCCGGTCGAGCCGCTGCAGAAAATCGTTGCCGCCGTGGCAGAGGATGACCAGGTCCGGTCGGTGTTGCTCCAGCAGCTGCGGAAGACGTTGCAGCCCCTCCGCGGAAATCTCACCCGGCACGCCGGCGTTAAGCACCTTTCGTCCGAGCAGGCTGGCGAGGACCTCCGGATATGCCGCGCCGGCCGGGGCGCCATTGCCATGGGTCAGGCTGTCGCCGAAGGCGAGCACCACGGCATCCGGAGCAAGCGCGGCGATTTGCGGGGGTTTCTCGCAGGCTGACACAAGCAGGGAGAGCAGGAGCCAAAGCAGGGGCACCGGGATATGTCGTTGCATGGGCCTTCCTGTCGACAGGGGAGAAGGAGGTCTCATCATTCTTGCCGGGGGCGGCCGCTGGCAAAATTCGCGAGGATTTCGTGGCAGAGGGCTTCCAGGGTTGCAATTTCGTGTTCGGCCGCGAAACGTTCGGGACTTGGCCGCGACAGGGTCGCTCTCCATGCCGGGTCGTCATGCAGCCGCTGCAGTGCCGCGCGAAACCCGCGCTCATCGCGGTAGAGCAGGCCGTTTTCGCCATTGATGACCACGGCCGCGTTGCCGGGGATGTCGCGGGCCAGAATCGGGCGGCCGACAGCGGCCGCCTCGACCAGGGCATTGGGCAGTCCCTCGCCGAAGGAGTTGCTGAGGATGATATCGGCCTGGCGCAGGGCCGCCGGCATGGCGGCCGGCGGCACGACCCCGAGGTAAGTCGTCCAGGGGCGTGCCGATACCTCGGCGAGGAAGCGGCGGCCATAGTCGTCATCGAGAATCGGCCCGCAGAAAACCATGCGCAGCTGAAGGTTCTCACGAATCAGCGGCTCGCACATGCCGATCAGCTCCAACGCCCCCTTGATCGGCCGAATGCCGGCGGGACAGAGGCACAGCAGCTCCCCGGGGGCTGCCGCCAGGCGCTCCCGCCAGGGCCAGGGGTCGCCGCCGAGAATGACGCCGGCGGGCAGGTAGCGAACCCTGGCGGCGAGCCCCGGCCGGTCGCGGCGCAGCGCCTCAACGGTCAGAGGGTTTTGCGATAAGATTGCCGCGGCCTGCTCGAGAACCGTCTCGATAACCAATGCCTGGTCGGGGTCGTTGATGCTGATGTTGATATCGGTGCCGGTCAGCAGCACGGCATAAGGCTGGGAACAACCGGATGCGAGCCAGGGGCGGCCGCTGCGCCAGGCATGCAGCAGCAGCACCAGTTCCGGGGCGGTGCTGGTCACGATTGACTGCAGCTGTCGGGGATCGCCGGCGGTTGCCGCGAGGACGACTGCATGGCCACGTGCCGCCAACCCCTGCTGCAGTCGGGTCGCGGTCACCCAGTTACCGGTGGCCAGATTCTGGCTGGGGACGACGATCAACAGGCGCATGCACATGCTCCGAAGCTGGTCAACTCGATGCCGCGCCCGGCAAGCAGTTGCCGTATGGCCGGTGAGGTCAGGGCCGCCAGCTCGGTTTCCCGCTCCGGGCCGCCGAAGGGATCGTCGGGATCGTTACCGCCGGGGTGAGTCATCAGCTCCCAGGTGCCTTCCGGCAAGAGCGAGAGGATGGCCGCCAGGGATGCTGTGTCCAGCCGATTCAGCAGGGGCATCCCCCACAGGCCGTCCGGAGTCCACAGCCCCCGGGTGTGCAGTGCCTGTCGGGTCGCCGGGGCCAGCTTTAGGTAGTCAGCCAGCTCTGCGGCCAGCTCGCCGGTCGGCAGGGGCTGGCTTGCCTCCCCGGGCGGTTCCGCTGGCTGTGGCAGGCGCAGGGCGCGGATGTCGCTGGTTACGGCGGCTTCGGCAACGATCCCGGTGAGTGCCGGGAAGAGCAGGCAATGCTGGTGCGTGTCGAGATGGTCCGGAGCGATCCCGGCCTCCCGCACACGCCCGATCTGGGCAAGCACTTCCCGATAGACGCGGTCACTTGGTACCTGTCCGTCAAGCAGAATCTTGCGCAGGGCGGTTTTCCCCGGGAAGTTGCCGGCAGCGTCGGTCAATCCGGCAATGGTGCCAGTCAGGGCTTTCCCCTCCGAGAGGTTGAGGTGTACGCCGACTGGCAGGGCCAGGGCCAGTGCCTCGCGGGCGGCAGGTTCGAAGCTGGAACCGTTGGCGAGCAGGGAGGCACTGGTGACGATG
>JBFYXI010000207.1:0-3571 GCA_041310635.1 Desulfuromonadaceae bacterium
GCTGCGACACCGACGTGATCGAGGAAACCGTGGCGGAAATCGTCGCCGTCAGCAAGGACGGCAAGACCCTGGTCTACACCGACAGCCCCACCGGCAAGATCGGCTTCGTCGACATCAGCAAGCCCGAAGCCCCGGTCGGCCTCGGCACAGTGCAAACCGTCGGCGAGCCGACGTCGGTGGCGGTAGTCGGCAAGTACGCCCTGGTTGGCGTCAACACTTCGGACAGCTATACCACCCCCTCCGGCCATCTGGCGGTCTTTGACCTGCCCGCCTGCCTCGCCAACGTCGCCGGCTGCAGCCCGGTGCACACCCTCGACATGAACGGCCAGCCCGACTCGGTCGCGGTCAGCCCGAATGGCCGCTACGCCGCCATCGCCATCGAGAACGAGCGCGACGAGGATGTCAGCGTCGACGGCGTGGAAGGCGGCCTGCCGCAATATCCCGCCGGCTTCCTCAATATCGTCGACCTGGTCGGCAAGCCGCACCACTGGAAGGTGCGCATGGTCGACCTCAGCGGTCTGGCCGCCTACGGCAGTGACGACCCCGAGCCGGAGTACGTCAGCATCAACAAGGCCAACATCGCCGCGGTGACCCTGCAGGAGAACAACCACATCGCCCTGGTCAACCTGGTAAACGGCCGTGTCATCCAGGACTTCGACGCCGGCTCAGTCGATCTCGAAGGCATCAACACCGTCGAGGAGAAGCCGCCCCTGATTTCACTCACCGGGACCCTGACCGGCGTCCTGCGCGAGCCGGACAGCATCGCCTGGCTGGGCAGCGACAAGCTCATCACCGCCAACGAGGGCGACCTGTTCGGCGGCAGCCGCGGCTTCACCGTGTTCAGCCGCAACGGCAAGCCGCTCTATGACGCCGGCGAGAGCTTCGAGTACCTGGCAACCCGTATAGGCCATTACCCTGAGGACCGCGCCGCCAACAAGGGTGCGGAGCCTGAGGGCATCGCCGCCGCAAAATATGGCAACCAGGAATACGCCTTCGTCGGCTCCGAGCGCGCCAACTTCGTCGCGGTCTACAAGCAGAAGGGGGCGCGCGACATGCAACTGGTCCAAGTCCTGCCCACCGGCGTCGGTCCCGAGGGACTGCTGCCGATTCCCGGCCGCAATCTGTTCATTGCCTCGACCGAGGGCGACGATCCGGTGCGCTCGCAGATCAACATCTTCCGTCTTGAGCAGGCCGCTCCCGCCTATCCGCAGATCGAATCGATCGTGAAGGCCGACGGCAAGCCGATTCCCTGGGGTGCGTTGTCGGCGCTGGCAGCCGACAGGGACGACGCTGACAAGCTCTACACGGTGCATGACAGCTTCTACCAGCAGAGCCGCATCTACCACGTCGACGTCAGCGCCCATCCGGCGAAGATCACCGGTGAAACCGTGCTGAAGAAAGACGGCGCCACGGTCAACTACGACCTCGAAGGCCTCGCCCAGCGCAGCGACGGCAGTTTCTGGCTGGCTTCGGAAGGTGCCGGCACCGCCACCACCCGCAACCTGCTGATCGAAGCCGCGACCGACGGAACCGTGGTTCGTGAAGTCCGCCTGCCCGCCGCGGTCGACGCCAAGCAGAAGAGCAACGGCTACGAAGGCGTCGCCGTGACCGGCGCGGTCGGCGTCGACGAGAAGGTCTATCTCGCCTTCCAGCGCGAGTGGACCGGCGACCCCGCTGGGCATGTGCGTATCGGCGTCTACACCCCGGCGGACGACACCGACCCGGCGCTCGAGGAAGGCGAGTGGAAATTCTTCTACTACCCGCTCGACGCGGTCGAGTCTCCCGCCGGCGGCTGGGTCGGCCTGTCGGAGATCACCGCGCTGGGTGGCGGCAAGTTCGCCATCGTCGAGCGTGACAACCAGTCGGGACCTGACACGCGCATCAAGCGGGTCTACACCATCGACGTCACCAGCGTGACGCCCGCGGCCGAAGGCGAGGCCTTCCCGCTGCTGAGCAAGTCCCTGGCGATCGACGTGCTGCCGGCGATGCAGGCCGGCAAGGGCTGGGTGCACGACAAGCTCGAAGGCCTGGCGCGCACAGCCGACGGCACGGTCTACGTGGTCACCGACAATGACGGAGTCGACGATTCGACCGGCGAGACCCAGTTCCTCAATCTGGGCAAGGCGCTCGACTGAACGTCCGCATTTCCTCCCCGGCCTCCTGGCCATTCGACCGCCACCCCGTGTGGCGGTTTTTTTTTTGGCCATCCGGAATCTGCTGTCGATTAAGAGGTGCTCGGCTGCGTGTTGTTTGATATCGATATGTGCAATGTTGAAAGGGAACCGGCCGCAGACCCATAGCGGCCAGTTAGGCTGACCGTTCCATACCTCTGGTATTCGGTCAATGCTGCCGTTCAGCAGAAAACTGGTGTCCCCTGTTATTGGCCACGCGGCATCGTCACGGTGAGTAGGTGACAGGCCGGCGGAGACATGAACATAATCTGCTTGGCAAATTTGTGCCATTACGAGGAGATAGCAATGAACGCCGCAAAAGTCATTCTGGCCGTCACGGGACTCACAGCCCTGTTGTCAGCCTGTTCCACCACGCCTGGCACTGCCGGCAAGGTCACCTACGACAACACCATCAAGAAAATCGTGGACGCCCGATGCTCGGACTGCCACGGCACGTCCGCCCCGAGCATGGTGGAATTCAAGCAAGACGAAGCCGGCTACAAGGCCAAGAACCTCGGCCCGCGCATGGATACTTACGAAAACCTGATGGTGATGGTCAACGGCAGCGACACCGGCGCGATCATGCGTCGTCTCGATGATGGCGCCAACACCAAGGACAACAAGCCGGGCAACATGTATCAGCATCTCGGCAGCAGCGATTCCGAGCGCGCAGCCAACCTGGCGCTGTTCAAGCAATGGATCGGTGGCTGGAGCCTGAAGCGAGCGAAGGACATTACCGAGGAAGAAAAGAAAGCGGTCCTCGCTCCTCGCAGCTGAGTCAACCCATCGCACGACGGCCATCCCGGGGGCGCAGTCCCTTGGGTGGCGATCATGATGCGTGAGTTCGGCTATTCAGTCCCTGATCGAATTGATCTAGCCTTCCGGACTTGGCGCAGCCTGCCTGGCGGCACACCCACGCTGGCCCTATCCCTGCTGTTGCTAAAACCGGCTTGTCTGGCCAACCCCGTCCCGCCCCAAACTCCCCCTGTCGAAGCGCCAAAGCGCCCCGGCGAAGAGTTGACCAGGAATGGCTGGTCGCAGCACATTGCAGGCCTGTCTTGCTCATGGCTTAACCGGCCGCTCAGTCCGAGTAGTGTGAATTGACTTTCCGGCAGGTCTCGAAGTACAGCGGTCGTTCGGATGGCTGCTCTGTAGTAATGACGTGTGGCAACAAATGGCCGGTTACTGCCGGTTTCAGATTCAACACCGGATTCCATTTTTCCATCGAGACGGACGAGCCTGTCGGCCTCCATTCTCAACAGCAGATACCCGATATTTTTTGCCAGCGCTCGGCAACTGCGGCAGATGTCTGCCACATTCACCTCTCGATGCACACGGCTTACGCAGGCTGCTCGCCGTCGCAAAGCTAACGGGAACCGCAGACGATTGCGGCGCTCGTA
>JBFYXI010000208.1:0-16179 GCA_041310635.1 Desulfuromonadaceae bacterium
CGTTTATGCACTTGCCTTGACCCGGGCTTTTTGCTAAGAAGAACAAAGCAGCGCAGGGAGAGATCACCGCCATGATTTACGGCAACTGGTTTTACACGGGCTTTTTCTTTGGGTTTACCGGCTGCTTTTGCCGGCCTGCCCGGGGACTGGTCTGCTGACGGTTGCGTTAGCGCCTTCACCAGACAAACCACGGGCAGGCTTGAAGTCGCCCGTGGTTTTTTCGTTTCGGGAGGTTGCTGAGCGGGAAGGCCGTCGGGTGCACCGGGCGGCCTTCCCTCGTTCTCGACCGGGCAGTCGGTCCATCACCCGAAAAGGAGAGACGGACAATGATTATCGTGATGAAGCAGGGGGCTGGCAAGGACGCGCTGGCCGAAGTCAAGAAGCGCATCAAGGAGCTCGGCTACAAGCCTCACGTCATTCACGGCGAGACCCGCGACGTGGTCGGCGCGGTCGGCGACGAGCGCGGCAAGGCCGTGCTGCAGGCCCTCGAATCGCTCCCCGGCGTGGAGAGTGTGGTGCCGATCCTCAAGCCCTACAAGCTGGCCAGCCGCGAGGTCAAGCCGGAGCCGACCGCGGTGGACATCGTCCCCGGCCTGGCCGTCGGCGGCGGCTCCTTTGTGGTCATGGCCGGACCCTGCTCGGTGGAGAGCGAGGCGCAGATCCTCGAATGCGCCCTGGCGGTCAAGGCCGCCGGCGCCACCGTGCTGCGCGGCGGAGCGTTCAAGCCGCGCACCAGCCCCTACTCCTTCCAGGGGATGGAGGAGGACGGTCTCAAGCTCCTCGCTGCGGCCCGTGCAGCGACCGGTCTGCCGATCGTTACCGAGGTGGTCAACCCCCGCGACGTCGAGCTGGTCGCAAGGTATGCCGACATCATGCAGGTCGGCGCGCGCAACGTGCAGAACTTTGCTCTCCTCAAGATGCTCGGCCAGCTCGACAAGCCGATTCTGCTCAAGCGCGGCATGGCCACCACCATCCAGGAGTTTTTGATGAGTGCCGAGTACATTCTCGCCGAGGGGAACCGCCGGGTGATCCTCTGCGAGCGCGGCATCCGCACCTTCGAGACCGCCACCCGCAATACCCTCGATATCGCCGCGGTGCCGGTGCTCAAGGAGCAGACCCACCTGCCGGTGCTCATCGACCCGTCCCATGCCACCGGCCACGCCAGCCTGGTGCCGAGCATGTGCTATGCCGCGGCCGCCGCCGGTGCCGACGGGCTGATCGTCGAGGTGCATCCGCACCCGGAGACCGCCGCCAGCGACGGCCCGCAGTCGCTGCGCCCCGAGCAGTTCGCGCAGATGATGGCCAAGCTGCGGGAGTTCGTCGCGGTCGCCGGCAAGACCTTGTGAGGCGCAAGGAGTGAGGAGTCATGCTTTGCCCCAGCATTATGTTGCTTGAGCGGTTTTACGCCTCATCCCTCACTCCTCACTCCTCACGTGTACTTGGCAGTCGCCCCGAAAAATAGTATGTTACGCACTTGCTCCCCGACCCCTGACGAGGCTGCCATGGACCTTGCCAAGCTCGCCCTGCACGTGCCGACCATCCTCTTTCCCCGCGATGGGGTCGACCTGACGCGCTGGGCGGTGATCGCCTGCGACCAGTACACGGCCGAGCCGGAATACTGGGCCGCGGTCGACCAGCTGGTGGGCGATGCCCCCTCGACCCTGCGCCTGACCTTTCCCGAGGTGTTCCTCGGCAAGGGCGACGAGGCGGCGCGGATTGCGGCGATCAACGCGGCGATGCAGCGCTACCTGGCCGGCGGCACTCTGCGGAAGTTGCCGCCCGGCCTGGTCCTGCTCGATCGCCAGACTGGCCATGCCCCGTCACGCAAGGGGTTGGTCGTCGCCCTCGACCTTGAGCACTACGACTATCTCCCCGGCGCGCAGACGCTGATTCGCGCCACCGAGGGGACGATTCTCGACCGGCTGCCGCCGCGCATTCGCGTGCGCGAAAAGGCGCCCATCGAACTGCCGCATATCATGGTGCTGATCGACGATCCCGAGCGCACCGTCATCGAACCGCTCTTCAACGCCGAACTGCCGTTGCTCTACAATTTCGAGCTGATGCAAAACGGCGGCCGGCTGCGCGGCTGGCATGTCGACGAGCCGGCGCTCATCGAGGGGATCGGCCGGGCCCTGGCGCGGCTCGCCGATCCGCAGCGCTTCCGGGAGCGCTACGGCAGCGACCGGGTCATGCTCTACGCCATGGGCGACGGCAATCACAGCTTCGCCACCGCCAAGGCGATCTGGGAACAGCTCAAGGCCGCCGCCCCCGATCCGGCTGCGATCATGGATCACCCGGCCCGCTACGCCCTGGTCGAGCTGGTCAATGTCCACGATCCCGGTCTGGAGTTCGAGGCGATCCATCGGGTGCTGTTCGAGGCCAATGCCGATGACCTGCTGGCCTGTGCCCGGGCGCATTTCGCCGCCGTCGGCACCCCGTGCCGCATCGACTGGCTGGCCGACCGGCAGGCCGTAGCGGCCGCCATGACCAAGGCTCCCGCCGGCAGTCATGTCCTCCCGTTCGTTACCGGGGGGCGCCATGGTTTGCTCACCGTCGTGCGGCCACACCTGACCCTGGCGGTGGCCACCCTGCAGGAGTTCCTCGACGCCTATCTGGCGGAGGGCCGCCGCGGGCATATCGACTACATCCACGGCGACGCCGCGGTGCTGCGTCTCGGTGCGCAGCCCGACTCGATCGGGTTTCTGCTGCCGGCCTTGTCGAAGCACGACCTGTTCCGTACCATCGTCCACGACGGCGCCCTGGCCCGCAAGACCTTCTCCATGGGTGAAGCCGACGAGAAGCGCTTCTACCTCGAATGCCGACGGATTGCCCTGTAGGGGCGCGGTTGCCGCGCCCTGGGCGGGGAGACCCCGCCCCTGATGGTCGGTGCAAATCTATCCGTCTTCAGGAGTATATGATGTCCCACCGTGTTTACAACTTCGGCGCCGGGCCGGCGATGCTGCCGCTGCCGGTCATGGAGCGGATTCGCGACGAGTTTCTCGACTACCGCGGCATGGGTGCCTCGGTCATCGAGATCAGCCACCGCAGCAGGGAGTTCCAGGCGATCCAGGACGAGGCCAAGTCGCTGTTTCGCGAACTTGCCGGACTTCCCGACGACTACCGCATCCTCTTCGTCCACGGCGGCGCGCGCATGCAGTTCGCCGCCCTGCCGCTCAATCTGGCCGGGCGCTCGGCCACGCGCACCTGCCTCTATGTCGAAACCGGCAACTTCTCGCAGCTGGCCATCAAGGACGCGCAGCCCTTCGCTGACGTCAAGGTGATCGCCTCCGGTGCCGCCGACGGTTACCGTCGCCTGCCCGCGCTCGATCCCGCGGCCATCGACCAGGCGGCCGCCTATCTGCACATCACCAGCAACAACACGGTGTGCGGTACCCGCTGGCCGAGCTTCCCCGAGACCGGGGCGGTGCCGCTGCTCGCCGACCAGACCTCGGAGATCCTCTCGCGGGTCATCGACTACCGCCGGTTCGGCGTGGTTTATGCCGGGCTGCAGAAGAATCTCGGTCCGTCGGGGATGGCGGTGGTGGTGATCCGCGCCGATCTGCTCGGCGGGGCGGCGGCGCAGACTCCGCTGCTGCTCAACTACACCCAGCTCGACAAGGACGACTCGCTGACCAACACCACCAACACCTTCGCCGTCTACGTGGTCAGATGCATGCTCGAATGGCTCAAGGAACAGGGCGGTGTGGCAGTGATGGAGCGGCGCAACGAGGAGAAGGCGGCGGTTCTCTACCGGGTGATCGACGCCTCCGGTTTCTACCGGGGGTTTGCCGACCCGTCCTGCCGGTCGACCATGAACGTCACCTTCCACCTGCCCACCCCCGAACTGGAGCGGCGCTTCCTCGCCGAAGCCCTGGCCGCCGGACTCTATGCCCTGGAGGGGCATCGGGCGATCGGCGGTCTGCGCGCCTCGCTCTACAACCCGATGCCGCTGGCCGGGGCCGAGGCCCTGGCCGCATTCATGCGCGAATTCGAGCGGAAAAACGGCTGATGTTGTTGCGGTAAAATCTTTTCATCACCAAGACACCAAGAACACCAAGAAAAAACCCTGTAGTTTATCCCGATTGGTTCTCTTGGTGACCTTGGTGTCTTGGTGATTGCTTCGAGGTTTTCTTATGAGTGTCACTGCTGAACGGAGCAAGAAGCTCCCCTGTTTGAAGGAAATCCCCGAACTGGCCGGCGAACCGGGCTGGACCAGGTTCGACGCCCCGGCCCTGGTGGGCGACTCCCTGCGCTTCGTCTCCGGCGACCCGACCGGCAAGCGCTTTCGGGTCCGCTACTACCGTAACCTCGACGGGGCCCTGGTGGCGCGGGTGTGGTTCGGCCCGGAGACCGAGGGACCGCCGGGGCATGCCCATGGCGGCAGCATCGCCGCGGTTCTCGACGAAGTTCTGGGGCTGGCGGCCTGGGCGGCCGGCCACGCCATCGTCGTCGGCCGGCTCAATGTCCACTTCCAGAAATTGCTGCCGCTGCGCACCGTGGTCCAGGTCGACAGCCGCATCGTCTCGGCCGAGGGGCGCAAAGTTATGGTGCACGGCCGCATTCACGGTTCTGACGGGCTGACTTTCGCCGAGGCGGACTGCCTGTGCATCACTATCCCGGGGCGACTATCCCGGGGCGACGTTGACAGTCACCGGCATTAAGCCTAAAATCTGCGATGGTGCGGGGCCGGGATCGTTGCCCCGCTCACTTTTTGGAGGATTCCTGTCATGAAAGTCATTGTTACCGACGAAGTCTCGGAGAGCGGCCTGCAATTGCTGCAGAGTGACCCGCGCTTTGAGGTCGACGTCCGTCTCGGTCTGCCGCCTGCGGAACTGCGCCGGCTGATCGGCGAGTACGACGCCATCATCACCCGCAGCGGCACCCAGGTCGACCGGGCGCTGCTGGAGCATGCCGGCCGTCTGCGCCTGATCGCCCGCGCCGGGGTCGGCATCGACAACGTCGATGTCGATGCCGCCAGCCAGCGCGGCATCATCGTGGTCAACGCCCCCTTCGGCAACACCAACTCGGCGGCCGAACACACCATGGCCCTGCTGCTGGCCCTGTGCCGCAATGTAACGGCCGCCAACAGCAGCCTCAAGGGGGGCGACTGGAAACGCGCGCCGTTCACCGGCTATGAGTTGAAGGGCAAGACCCTCGGCATCATCGGCCTCGGCAAGGTCGGCGGTCGGGTGGCCCTGCGCGCCCGGGCCTTCGAGATGGATGTGCTGGCCTGCGACCCGTACATCGCCGAAAAGCGCGCCGAGGACCACGGCGTACGCCTGGTCTCCCTCGATGATCTGCTGCGTCTTGCCGACGTGGTCACCGTGCATACTCCCCTCAACGAGGAAACCGAGGGGATGCTCGGCGCCGCCCAGTTCGAGCGGATGAAGGATGGGGTGCTGATCGTCAACTGCGCGCGCGGCGGGATCTTCGATGAGGCGGCCACTCTGGCGGCGTTGGAGAGCGGCCAGGTGGTCGGTGCCGCCTTCGACGTGTGGAGCGAGGAACCGCCCAAAAGTGAAACGATCAAGCGCCTGATTGCCCACCCGCGCATGGTAGTCACGCCGCACCTCGGCGCCAACACCTTCGAAGCGCAGAAAAACGTGTCGGTCGACGTCTGCCAGGAGCTGATCGACTACCTCGACGGCAAGCCGCTCAGCAACGCGGTCAACATCCCGCGCTTCGATCCCGATCTGATGGAGCATATGAAACCGTTCATCGGGCTGGTCGGCACCCTCGGCGAGTTCATCTCCAAGCTGGCGCCGCCCAACCCGCGCAAGGTGATCTTCTCCTACAACGGCAAGCTGGCGCGCTTCGACTGCACGCCGCTGACCGTCTGCGGGCTGGCCGCGCTGCTGCAGGACTGCACCGAGCAGGACGTCAACATGGTCAACGCCATGCTGGTGGCAGAGGAGATGGGGATCGTCGTCGAGGGAGTGCGCAGCACCGAGGCGGAATCGTTCTCCAACTTGATCAGTCTGTCGCTGGAGACGCCGACCGGTACGCGCATGGTGGCCGGAACCCTCTTCGAGGGGAAGCCGAAGATCGTCAAGATGCGCAACTTTGTCACTGACTTCACCCCCGAGGAGCACATGCTGGTGATCACCTACACCGACCGCCCGGGGCTGATCGGCAAGATCGGCACCATCCTTGGCGAGGAGGGGCTCAATATCGGCAACATGAACCTCGGCCGCCAGGTGAAAGCCGGGGAGGCGATGGTGGTCCTCTCCACCGACTCGCCGATCGAGCAGCGGGTCATCGATCGTCTGACCAGCGCCGTCGAGCCGCTCTTCATCAAGGCCGTGCATCTCACCCGGGCGTAACACCGCCCTTCGCCACTGAAATGAAAGGGGACACTTCCCGGGTGGAGGTGTCCCCTTCCTTATTTTCGACCTGAATCCGTCAGTTTGTCAGGCCTGTGCTTTTCTCCTCACTCCTCACCCCTCACGAATTGACTCGTCTCAGCGCCTTTGCGTCGGATTACGTGTTACGACATCAGCAGCGGCAGGTCGCAGGGGGGGATCAGGCCGCGTTCCTCGGCGCGAACCAGCAGGGTGGCGACGGCGTGCAGTCCTTGCTCGCCGAGGTCGAGCGAGAAGTCGTTGACGTACAGGGCGATGTGCGCGTCGATCACCGCGTCGTCGAGTTCCTGGGCGTGGGTACGGATGTAGGCGCGGGCCGCCTGGGGATGGGCTCGGGCCTGTTCCAGGCTGGCGCGGATCGCGGCATCGACCGCCCGGATGGTCGCCGTTCCCAGGTCGCGGCGGGCCAGGATGCCGCCGAGCGGCAGCGGCAAGCCGGTGTCGGTCTCCCACCAGGCGCCCAGATCCTGGACGGCATGGAACCCTTGGGTCTGGTAGGTGAAGCGCGATTCGTGGATGATCACCCCGGCGTCCGCCGCACCGTCCAGAAGTGCCGGCATGATCCGGTCGAAGGGCATCGCTACGACGGCAGCGTAGCCCTCGCCGTAAAGCTGCAGCAGCAGGTTGGCCGTGGTCAGGGCGCCGGGAATGGCAATGCGCTTGCCGCGGAGGTCCGCCATGGTGGTTGGCCGCGCTGCGATCACCAGCGGACCGCAGCCGCGCCCCAGCGCCCCGCCGCTGCGCAGCAGGGCATAACGGCAGCGCAGGTGGCCGAGGGCGTGGTAGGACACCTTGGTCAGGTCGAGCCTGCCGTCCAGGGCCAGGCGGTTGAGGGTTTCCACGTCTTCCAGTCGTTCACGGACGGTCAGGCCGGGGAGCGGCACTTGGCCGTGGACCAGGGCGTGGAAGATGAAAGTGTCGTTGGGGCAGGGGGAGTAGCCGAGAGTGAGGGTGCGGGTCATGCCGGCTCCACGCGATCCTTCCAACCGGCCAGCACGGCGCGCACCGCCTGCTGTGCCGCGGCGGCGGCCGCAGGGAGGTCCCAGCGGCTCAGATCGCGCTCCTCGACCAGGTTGGAGATGCCGCGCACTTCCAGGAACGGCACGCCGAACCGGGTACACACCTGGGCGACCGCGGCCCCTTCCATGTTTTCCCCCAGGCCGCCGGTACGCCGGGCCAGCGCCTCGCCGAGTGGCACGGTTCCCGAGCAGGTGGACACGGTGACCAGCGGGCCCATGGCCACCCGTTGACCGGCCTTCACCTGCGCCGTGATCTGGCGGTGGCTCTGGCCAAGCAGAACCGGGTCGGCCGCAAAGCGGTTGAACCAGCGCTCCCCGTCGGCCGCCTCGGCCAGGGGGAAGCCGAGGGCCTGCATATCCAGGAAGCCGTCGCTGGTTTGGGCGCCCTCGTCGCCGTAGACCTCTTCACTGGCCAGGATCAGGTCGCCGATCCGCAAGCCGCTCCCCGGATAGGCCCCGGCGCAGCCGAAGCACAGAACCGCCTCCGGTTGAAGTTTCTCCAGCAGCAGTGCCGCGGTGGCCGCCGCATTGGCCTTGCCGACCCCGCTGTGCTGCAGCGCCACCGCCTGCCCGGCCAGGGTGCCGTGGTAGAGTGCCTGCCCGCCGCAGCGCCGCACCTCGCAGGGCGACAGCGCCCGGCGCAGCAGCTCGGTTTCCAGGGGGACGGCGGCGATCAGGAGGATCATGGGGGTCAGGCTCTGGGGGTCGAAATCAGGGGCTAGGGTCTAGGGGCTGGGAACCAGGGACAAGGGACTGGGGCTGGAGGCTGGCGATACCAGTCCCCAGACCATGGTCTCCAGCCCCGCCATGAGCCCTTGAAAAGGGCTCATGGCTTGTACCAGCCGTGGCGGATCAGGTCCCTGCGCAGATCGACCCCGGCGTGGCGGATGACCCCGTTGTACCAGAAGTGGTCTTCCTGCGGCGGAGCGGTTTCCGGGGCGTCCAGCCGCTTGCGGCGGTCGGTGAGGCTCTGGCGGAAATTTTCGTCGGGTTCCTGCAGCGCCTCCAGTATCCGGCTGCGCAGCGGTTCCGCAACGCTGGCGATCACATACTGGATCATGTCACGCAGGTGCAGCCCCTGGCGGTATTCCCACAGGTCCCCTTCGAACTTGGTGGTGCATTCGGCAACGAAGTCGTTCCAGTCGAGCAGCAGCGCGCCGAAGTCTTCCTCGGCGTAGTCGGCAAACTCGTGGTGGGCCAGAAGCAGTTCCTCGATCAGGCGCTGCTCGCGACGCGAAAAGAAGAACGACAGACTTTCCTCGACCGGGTACATGCCGAGCTGCTCCACCAGTTCCCGGCAGAAGTGGGCATAGTCGAGCTCGCGGTCGGTGTACCGTTGCAAAGGGGCCGGCAGGCTGGAACGATCCAGGCAGAGCAGGGACAGGTGATCGTGGCCGAGGTCGGTGTGCAGCAGCAGCTCCTGGCGGTGGGGGACGCCGGCGCGGCTGAGCTGATCCATGAAGCGGATGTGGTGGTCGGTGAAGCAGGTGAGCAATTTTTCTTCGGAATAGAACAGTTCCTGGCTGGCCCGGTTGTTGGCCAGCCCGAAGCCGACGAAGCCGTCGTTGAGCAGGCGGTCCCAGTAGGGCTCGAGAAGATCGAGAATTTCACCGACCGGCAGGTAGGGGGAGTAGTGCACGGTCGGGGCCGGTGCTTCCTGCTCATTGCCGTTCGGTTCGCTGGTATAGAATTCGAGGATGAAAAAGGCTTCGTCGGGGAGCGCCCGGGCAAAGTTGGTAAAGACCTGGCGAATCCGCCGCATCCCCGCCAGCACTGAAAAATGGTAGGTATCGGTGGAGTTTTCGAGCAATGCGAAGCTATACCCTTCGCGCAACACCCGCGGACGCCGTCTCGCCTGGGGCCAGAGTTGAACGCCTACCGGAAAATCGGGAAACAGCTGGGGCAAGGTCGGCCTCTGTGGCCGGTCAACAGCCGGCATGATGGATATCTCATCATGCGGCAACTCTCCCCTGCAAGTCAACTGGACCAGCCGGTGCGGCAAGCTGCTTGAAGCCGGCAGGGTTGTGAGAGAGAAGGGGTTTGAACACCTGGTTTTGACGTTTAATCTCAATAAAGCTCTTTTAACGTCAGTGAATTTCCCCGTTGACAAATTCGTTTGCTTTGAGCTATACCGAGCGAGATAAAACCCTATTCTATAAGCTTTCACAGGCGCATCGAATTCGATCAGGCAACTTGCCGGCAGGGCCTGCCCCGCCACGGGCCGAGCCTTCCCGGCTATTTATTCCATTCACCGAAAAGGATGGCGAAGATGTCCAAGACCGCAATCAAGCCCTCGCTGAAAAACCCGTTCGATCCGCCGGAGAAGGTTGCATTCACCATCCCCGGCGAGATTGCCGGCAAGTCCGGCGGTTACGAAGAGGTCATGAAGGAGGGTTACGACCTGATTCAGCGCCCGATCCGGTCGGTCAGCATCGACCAGATCGAAAAGCAGCACTTCAAGAAACGCATGACGGTTTGGGAGCGGATCAACGTGCTCTCCAACAAGGCGCCCAACGTTCTCTACCAGAACTGGGGAAAGAATCTCGACGGCGCCTCGCTGGTCACGGCCATCCTCAATATCAACGGCCGCGACGTCGGCGTCTACGGCCACGACTTCACCGTGCGTGCCGGCTCCATCGACGCCACCAACGGCAACAAGCTGGCCCGGCTCTTCTACATGTGCGGCGAAAAGGGGATTCCGCTGGTCGGCATGAACGACTCCGCCGGCGCCTACGTCCCCGCCGGGGTCGGCGGCCTCGATGGCTACGCCGAGGCGTTCACCGCCCTGCGCCGGATCAGCGGCGTGGTGCCGAGCATCATGTGCATGTTCGGCTTCAATGCCGGCGGCGTCTCCTACCTGCCGCGCCAGGGAAGCTTCGTCATCCAGCCGAACGACACCTTCTTCGGTCTGACCGGGCCGGGCGTAGTCAAGTCGGTGCTCGGCGAGGACATCACCCCCGAAGAGCTCGGCGGGCCGAAAGTTCACGGCAAGTCCGGCGTCGCCGACCTGACCGTGGCGGATGAAGTCGCCGCCCTGCGCACCGCGGTGCGCCTGCTCAGTTACATCCCGGGCAACAACTTCTCCATGGCCCCTTTCCAGGAGACCAGCGACCCCCTCGACCGCAAGACCTGGGAGATCAACACCCTGCTGAAGAAGGCCTTCAACTCGCCGACCGGCTTCAACACCCCCTTCGACGTGTCGATCGTCATCCAGCAGATCTGCGACCACGGCGACTATTTCGAGCTTCAGCCCGAGCGGGCCCGCGAAGTGATCACCGCCTTCGGCCGCCTCGGCGGCCACGTGGTCGGGTTCGTCGCCAACAACTCGGCGGTGTCTTCCGGGCAGATCGACTGCGACTCGGCGGTGAAGATCGCCCGCTTCGTGCGCTTCTGCAACATCTACAACATCCCGATCATCTTCATGGAGGACACTACCGGCTTCCTCCCCGGCCGCGAGCAGGAAGCCCGCGGCATCGTCCAGGCCGGCCGCACCATGCTCGACTCGATCGTCGACGTGCGCACTCCGCGCATCCTGCTGATCCTGCGCAACGCCTTCGGCGGCGCCTACGCCTCCTTCAACAACTATCCGACCGGCGCCGACCTGGTGCTGGCCCTGCCAACCACCCGCCTGGCGGTCATGGGGCCGGCCGGCAAGGAGTTCGTCTACAAGGACGAACTGCGCAAGATGCGCGGCGCCGTCCCCGGCATGATCAAGCAGGGGACCGAGGAGCGCGTCACTGCCGGGATGAGCGGCGAAGAGGCCAAGCGCGACGCCGAGAAGGAAGCGGCCGAGTGGCTCAAGGGCCAGGAGGCGGCACTCAACCAGCGCTACGAAAAAGAGCTGATGAACCCGAAGGAGGGTCTGGCCCTCGGCTCGATCTCCTCGATCGTCATGCCCACCGACCTGCGCCAGGTGCTGGGCGAAAACCTGCACTTCCTGCTGCGCCACTACCAGCCTTCGGCCATGGGCGGACCGCAGCGCGAGTTCCATTAGCGGCGAATGCAGGATTCAGGATTCAGAATTCAGGAGAAAACCAATTCTGATCCCTGCCCGAAGGCTCCTGAATCCTGTCTCCTGAACTCTGAATACGAATTTTGACTCATCGAACTGGAGATATGAGCCAATGACCAACTTCTACACAGATAACCCGCTGATCCACCGGGATCGCCGCCTCGGCCAGTCACCGTCCGCCTGGGTGCGCTCCTTCGCCTGCGAGGATCTCAAGCCGCTGATCGTTTGCCGCGGCCCGATCCGCAAGGAAGCGATGGACGTCTACACGGAGATGGGGATCACCCACTACGGAATCCTCCTCTCCGAGAAGGATTCCATCATCTATCCCAACGCCCTGGCTCCCGAACTGCGCCAGCTCACCGACTCGACCCGCGTCCACCGCGTGCCCGACTACAGCGGGGCGAGCAAGGAGGAGCGCATTGAGCGCATCGGCCAGATCATCCAGACCGCCCTGGACAACGGCTACGACTCGATCTTCGCCGGTTACGGCTTCATGGCCGAGGACGAAGAATTCGTCTCTGCCATCGAGAACGCCGGTCTGAAGTTTATCGGGCCCTGCGCCGCCACCCAGGGGAAGGCCGGCAAGAAGGACGAGGCCAAGCGCACCGCCCTCGCCGTCGAGGTCAGCGTCACCCCCGGCATCAACAACGTGACCGCGCGGACCCTGCTCAAGAAGCACTCGACTCGCGACAAGCTGCTGGCCCTGGTCAAGGCCGAAGGGCTCGCCGTCAACGCCGCCGCTCTCAAGGACAAAGACCTGCCGATCGAGGCCTTGGCCGAGCAGATTCTCAACGCCTCTTACGCCAAGGGGATCGACCTCTACTCCATCGAGGAGCTGTGCGCCCAGGTGCAGACCGAGGTCGCCGAACTGTTCCGCAACTACCCGCGCAGCCGCTTCCGCATCAAGGCGATCGGCGGGGGCGGCGGCAAGGGCCAGCGCATCCTGGGCTCGTCGCTGCTCACCGCGAAGAGTGCCGATGAGAAGCTGATTCAGAAAGCCGCCGCCGAGGCCCCGGCCATGGTCCGCGAAGTTCTCAACGAGGTCAAGGCGACCGGCATCGGCGATAACAAGAACGTGCTGATCGAGCTCAACATCGAGCAGACCCGCCACAATGAGATCCAGATGCTCGGCAACGGCCAGTGGTGCATCACCATGGGCGGCCGCGACTGCTCGCTGCAGATGCACGAACAGAAGCTGCTCGAAGTCTCGGTCACCCAGGAAGGGCTGGCGGACGCCATTGCCGTCGCCAAAAAGGCCGGCAGGAAGGCCGAGGCCAAGTCTCTGGAGAGCGACCTCAAAATCCTCAAGCGCATGGAGGATGAGTCGGCCCGCTTCGGCCTGGCCGTCGGCCTCGACTCGGCCTCGACCTTCGAATGCATCGTCGACCGCGAGCGCCATTATTTCATGGAGGTCAACACCCGCATCCAGGTCGAGCACCGGGTCTCCGAACTCTGCTACAGCCTCAAGTTCACCAACCCGAAAGACAAGAACGATTTCTTCATCGTCGAGTCGCTGGTCGAAGCCATGGCTCTGATCGCCCACCACAAGCAGCGCCTCCCCAAGCCGGAGCGGCTGCCGCGCTTCAACGCCGGCGTCGAGGCGCGCCTCAACGCCACCGACTCCTCCCTCTCGCCGCATGCCGGCGGCATGATCCGTTACTGGTCGATGCCGATCGAAGGAGAGATCCGTGACGACCAGGGGATCTGCCTGGTCAACCCCGACTCCGGGATGTTCATGCGCTACCGCGTGGCCGGCGCCTACGATTCCAACATCGCCCTGCTCCTGACCAAGGGAGAGGACCGCCTCGACAGCTATCGGCACATGGCGAAAGTCCTCGGCAGCATGGTGCTGCGCGGCACCGACCTGGGCACCAACCTGCAATTCCACTACGGTCTGGTCAACTGGTTCCTCGGCTACAACGTCCTGGCCAAGCCGACCACCCGTTTCGTGGTGCCGTACCTGACCCTGGTCGGCGAGCTCAAGGAGGAGGCCAACAAGATCGATACGGTCTATGCCTTCCTGCAGATGAAGAAGGTCTATGCCAAGCGCATTGCCGAGCAGTTCCCCGGCGATGCCAAGCTGGCCAAGAGCATGTCGGAAATCCTCGACCGCAAGGGGACGCTGGTCACCCGGCCGATGGACAAGCTGCTCGAAGATCCGCATCTGCTGTCGGGATGGCTGAGCGTCAACCGCAAAAATTTCCGCCTCGACAACGGCAAGGTCGTGTGGCTGCGCAACCCGCTGGTCATCCTCGAGGAGACCTACAGCTACCTGAACATGGTCTACCGCCAGGACACTCCGGCCGCCGAGATGATCTGGGGGCACGACCACGACCTGCTGCAAAAAGGGCTGCGCTTCTACGCCGGCCTGCGCAAGACCTTCAAGCTCGACAAGGAAGACTACTTCAAGCTCAACCAGATCCTGCAGAAGGACAAGCCCCAGGGCGGCATGGATGCCGCGACCTGGGAGGAGGTCCGCTCCGCCCATTGCGGCTTCGAGGCCGGGCTGGAGTTGCTCGGCATGATCTTCCTGATTGCCGAACACACCAGGTTCTGGGATTTCCGCGTTGAGGAAGACCTCGAAGTGACGATCCCCGCCCACCTCAGCGACCCGGATCTGCAGGTGCGGATGAAAAAGGTGCTGGTACCGCCGCCGTCAACCAAGGCCGACGAGATCGTCTCGGTCTGCGGTGGGATGTACTACGGCCAGGAGGCTCCGGGGCTGCCGACCTTCGTGAGCGAAGGAATGCACTTCGAGAAGGGCCAGCCGCTCTACATCATCGAGGTCATGAAGATGTTCAACACCATCCGCGCCCCCTTCTCCGGGACGATCGACCGGATCCTCATCCAGGGCGGCGACGGCACCATCGTCCAGAAGGGGCAGCCGCTGTTCAAGATCACCCCCGACGAGAAGTTCGTCGAGGTCGATCCGGCGATCATCGAGAAGGAGCGCCGCGAGCGTACCGCCCTCTACCTGCAGTCGGTGTTGTAAAGAGCAGGGGCGGTTCGCGAACCGCCCCTGCGTGGACAAGATAAAAGCCCCGCCGGTTCCGGCGGGGCTTTTATCTTGCAGGCGGTCGCGGCGCGAGCGGCGGTCAGGTGGCCAGGCAGTAGTCGTCACCTTCCACGCACTCGGTGGTTCCGGCCAGGAACGAGCCCTTCTGGGTATCCTTGACCATTTCGGTCAGGCCGTGGTTGACCGACCAGGTGCTGCCGCACACCGAACAGTTGCACAGAGCCTCGCTGAAGCCCTCGGCATGGAGATCGGTTGCCTTGTAGTTGTGGTGCTTGCATACCGGACATTGCATGGCGCGGCTCCTTTCCTGTTGCGGTCTGGGCGTCTCACATCGCGTAAAAAAATCGTCTTATGTAAGAAGACTATACCCGCAGGAAGTGGAGTTGCAAGGGGAATATCTAAAAAATCACGTTAAAACAGCACGTTATGGACATTTTTTGTTTTGCAGGGCAGACCGGTATTTTAAAAATTCCCTCATGTGTTGCGGACAATTAAAAATACCTAGTAAAATCGAGCAATTCCGTAATGCCGGCGTTTTACGGAGGGGGCCGGTCTGTGCTGTCCGCCGCCTTCAGTCAGGCTAAAATGCATTTACCCTGAATAAAAGATTGTGTTGACATTTCAGGGGGTTTCCATTAAATGTACGGTTTCATAAAGGTGTTTTTCTGGTTTCAGCGACTCCCTGACGCAAAGACGCAGAGCACGGCCCTCCGCCTCTCAGCGCCTCTGCGTCCATGTTGAATTTGCTTTTGGCGGTGAGTCTCGCTGCCTGCCCGGGTGCCCGTGATGGATTTCAATATCGGCAGCAAAATCAAAAAACTGCGCAAGCTGCGCAAGCTCACCCTGCAGGATGTGGCGCGCGAAACCGGCTTTTCCCCGGCGCTGATCTCGCAGATCGAGAACAACAACGTCTCGCCGCCGATTGCCACCCTCTCCAAGCTGGCCCGCTTCTTCGACGTCAAGATCGGCATCTTCTTCGAGGAGGAGGAAGCCGAGCGCAAGTACGAGATCGTGCGCCGGGGCGAGCGGCGGGTGGTCAGCCGGGTCATTTCCAAGGCCGGCACCGGTCACGGCTATACCTACGAGGCCCTCTCCTTCCGCAAGCGCAACAAGAAGATGGAACCGTTCCTGCTCACTGTCACCGAGCGGGCCAAGGAGGAGGAACTCTACAACCACGACGGCGAAGAGTTCCTGCTGATCCTCCAGGGGCGGGCGGAAGTGCTGCTCGAGGACGAGCGCTTCATCCTCGAGGAAGGCGACGCCGTCTACTTCGACGCCTCCCTCAAACACCGCCTCCTCGCCTGCGAAGGCACCGTGGTCCAGGTCCTGGCGGTGGTCACCAGGTAAAACCGGGGCTGGGGGCTCGGGACTAGGGGCTGTTTTTTTCCTTTGCCAGCCTCCAGTCCCCGGCCCCCAGCCCCAGACTTTGAAAGGATTCCCTCCATGACCAGATTTAAAAAACCGACCCTCTCCGAATGGGAAGCGGCGGCGAAGAAGGAATGCAAGAGCGAGGACCTTTCCCGGTTCAACTGGGAGACCCCCGAGGGGATCACGGTCAAGCCGCTCTATACCGCGGCCGACCTGGAGCAACTCGAAACCCTCGGCACCCTGCCGGGGCTGCCGCCCTTCACCCGCGGGCCGATGGCCACCATGTACGCCGGCCGCCCCTGGACCGTGCGCCAGTACGCCGGTTTCTCCACCGCCGAGGAATCCAACGCCTTCTACCGCCGCAACCTGGCCGCCGGCCAGCAGGGGTTGTCGGTGGCCTTC
>JBFYXI010000226.1:0-4139 GCA_041310635.1 Desulfuromonadaceae bacterium
TGCTGGCCTGCTACGCGCCGATCATGGCCTTTGTGGCCAGCGGCTTCGAGCACTCGGTGGCCAACATGTACTTCATCCCCGCCGGGCTGTTCATCGACCGGGCATTGGGCCTGCAGACCGCCGGGCTGACCTGGGGGAACTTCTTCATCGGCAATCTCATTCCGGTTACCCTGGGCAACATCGTCGGCGGCGTGGTCTTCGTCGCCTTCGCCTACTGGTACGTGCACCTCAAGGGGGCGGACCGGGGCTAGGGGCCGGAGGTCGGCTAAACGCCTGAATCAACTGTCCGGACATCCCTGAGCCGCAGCTGCACAGTTTCCCGGCCGTTGTAGCGGTTGATCTGCGGGGTGACCAGCAGATCGAGGTCTCCCTGAAATTCCTCCTGACGCGCCGCCATGCCGAAGGCAATGGCCGGCAGCGTGTCGCCCCCCTGGCAGGCGATGAAGCGTAAATGCCCGTCGCCGACCCGCTGCAGCTGCCGGGCCCGCACCTTCTCCAGCAGCAGAACCGGCTCGGGATTGCCCATGCCGTAGGGCGCCAGCTGTTCGAGAGCCCCGACCTCTGAATGGCTGAACTCCGCCAGCAGTTCCACCCCGTCGTAGAGCAGCACCGGTGTCAACTGTTCATCGCTCAGCGCTGCCCGGGCCACCAGCTCGAAGGCCGCGGCGAAGGCCGTCACCTGATCGCGCGCAAGGCTCAGGCCGGCCGCCATTTCGTGGCCGCCGAAGGCCAACAGCTGCGGGGCGCAATCCTGCAGGGCACGGTACAGGTGCAGTCCCCGGATCGACCGCCCCGAGCCCTTCCCCCCCTCGCCGTCCAGGGCAATCAGCACGGTCGGCCGGTAGAAGCGCTCGACCAGCCGGCTGGCGACGATGCCGATGACCCCCGCATGCCAGCCTTCGCTGGCCAGGACCAGGGTGTGGGTATGCTCCTCGGCGAGCTTCTCCGCCCTGCTCACTGCCTCCTCGAAGGTCACCAGCTCAATCTGCTGACGCTCGCGGTTGAAGCGATCGAGCAGCCGCGCGGTTTCCAGGGCTCTGGCAGGGTCCTGCTCGAGCAGCAACTCGACACCGCGGGCGGCATCTTCGAGACGGCCGGCGGCGTTCAGGCGCGGCGCCAACTGAAAGCCGACCACCCCGCAGTTTACCGTCTTGACACCGGCAACTTCCTTGAGGGCACGGATCCCCGGACGGGCACCGTTCTCCAGCAACGACAGGCCGATGCGGGTCAGGGTGCGATTGACTCCCTGCAACGGCACCAGATCGGCAATCGTGCCGAGAGCAACCAGATCGAGAAACTCCCGCAGGTCCGGCTCGGCGCGCAGCGAGAACCAGCCGGTTTCACGCAGGGTGCGGCGCACCGCGGCCAGCAGGAAAAACGCCACGCCGACCCCGGCGAGGTCGCGGACCGGGGAGGAGGCATCCGAACGTTGCGGATTGACGACGGCCAGGGCAGCCGGGAGCTGTGCCGGCGGCTGATGATGGTCGGTGATAATCAGGTCGAGTCCCAGTTCCCCGGCGAGACGCGCCTCGTCGTGAGCGGAAACCCCGCAGTCGACCGAAATCACCAGCTTGGCGCCGCTCGCCGCGGCTGCGGCCAGGGCTTCACCGGAAAGACCGTAGCCGTCCCGCAAGCGCAACGGGATATGGTATCCGACCTGGGCGCCGCAGGCCCGCAGGCCTTGCACCAACAGTGTCGTCCCGCTGATGCCGTCGACATCGTAGTCGCCATGCACCGCAATTCTTTCGCCGTCGGCCAGCGCCCGGGCAATTCTCGCCGCGGCCGGCTGCATATCAGGCAACTGCAGCGGATCCGGCAGGTCGGCCAGACGGCCGCCCAGGAACTCCCCGGCCGCCGTCACGGTCGGATGGCGGGCCGCCAGCACCCGTGCAACCAGCGGTGCCACGGCCAGCTCCCGCGACAGGGTGGCCACAGTTTCAGCAGTCGGAAAGGTGCTGCGCGGCAGCCAGCGGCGTCCGGTGACCGGTTTCATCGGCAACCCTTGCTGGCAAGGCGCGGTAAGCTGAGACGGGTGGGGCGGCGGACAGACATCGATGGCTTCACAGGTGCGGCAAGGACCGCAAGATCAGGAGCGCAGCGGCAACAGCGCGGGCCGGGTGCGCACCCGGCCCGTCTGGCCACTGCTATTTGACCGGTGGATGGGATTGCAGGAACTCCAGTTCCTGACGCGCCCGGTCGGCGCCGGGACCGGTGGGGTTCATAACCAGAAACTTGTTCCAGGTGTCGGTGGCCTTGGCAAAGTCCTTGACATCGTAACGGTAGACGATCCCCAGATTGAACAGGCTGTTGGCGTGTCGGGGGTCGATCTGACTGGCTTTGGAGAAATTGTCGATGGCACGATCGAACCATCCCAGGCGACGGAACATCACCCCCTGATCGGTCAGTACGTTCGGATCATTGGCATTGAGGTCGAGAGCACGCTGGTAGGCGTCGATCGATTCCATCGGCCGGTCGGAATCGAAATACTCATTGCCGAGGGCAACCCAGGCCTGGCGATTGTTCGGTTCGCTGGCGACGATCGCCTTGATCCGGTCGATCCGCTGCTGGCTGTCGACCATCGGCATCGAACCCGGCACCGGTGCCGGCGCAACGGTAGGGGGTGAACTCGAGCTTTTCTGCCAGACCATCCAGCCGATGATCAGGCCGGCCACCAGGGCGACGATGCCGACGAGGAGGGTTTCCTTTTTCATCGTTTGTGCTCCTTATGCTGCAGCCTTCCGGCCGGATCGGAAATTTTCCCAGATAATCAGGATCGGGCTGGCGATGAAAATTGATGAGTAGGTGCCGACAATGATACCCACCATCAGAACAAAAGAAAAGTTGTGAATGACGCTGCCGCCGACGGTGTACAGCGCAACCACTGACAGCAGGGTCAGCCCCGAGGTCATGATGGTGCGCGACAGCGTTTCGTTGATGCTCCGGTTGATCACCTCTGCCAGCGGCTTGTTGTGGAGTTTCCCCATGTTTTCCCTGATCCGGTCGCAGACAATGACCGTATCGTTGACCGAGTAACCGACCAGTGCCAGGAAGCCGGCGATGACGGTCAGGTCGATCTCCAGGTTGAGCAGCGACATCAGGCCGAGCGTAATCAGCACATCATGCACCGTAGCGACGATGGCACCGACCCCGAAACGGAATTCGAACCGGAAGGTGATGTAGGCCAGCATGCCGACAATGGCAAAGAAGATCGCCTGTACCCCTTTGTTGCGCAGGTCCTTGCCGACCTGGGGGCCGACCATCTCGGTGCGGCGGATTTCGGCCTTGCCGGTACCGTAGGCCTTGCCCAGGGCCGCCTCGATCTGCCCGGCAAGAGTTTCAAGGTTCTCTCCCGACTCCTGCACCCGGATCAGAAATTCGTTGGCGGCGTCATCACCGATTTGCTGAATGGTCAGGCCGCGCAGGTCGAGGCCGCCGAGATTGGTGCGCAACTGGGCGGCCGAAGTGGTTTCGCTGAATTTGATCTGCACCAGGGTGCCGCCGGCGAAATCGATGCCATAGCTTGGGCCGCCCTTGACCACCAAGGAGACGATGCCGATCGCCAGGACGATCAGTGAAGCGATGATGGCAATCTTGCTTTTGCCGACGAAATCGAGATTGATGTCAGGTCTGATGATTTCCATTGGATGTCCCCCTTAAATGCTCAACCGCTCGACGTGGCGGCGGGACATGTAGGCGTCGTAGATCAGGCGGGTGATGAACATCGCCGTGAACAGGGTGGTGACGATGCCGATCGACAGGGTGATGGCAAACCCCTTGACCGGTCCGGTGCCGAACTGGAAGAGGATCAGGCCGGCCAGCAGAGTCGTCAGGTTCGAGTCCATGATCGTCCAGAAGGCCTTCTCATACCCTGCCTCCAGGGCCGCCCGGGCGGTCTTGCCGAGGCGCATCTCCTCGCGGATGCGCTCATTGATCAGCACGTTGGCATCAACCGCCATCCCCAGGGTCAGGGCGATGCCGGCGATCCCCGGCAGGGTCAGGCTCGCCTTGAACAGACTCAGCAGCGCCAGCATGAACAGCAGGTTCAGGCCGAGCGCCACCGTGGCAACGACCCCCGCCAGCCGGTAGTAGACGATCGTTGCAACCACCACCAGGATGATCGCGACGATCACGGCCAGCAT
>JBFYXI010000187.1:0-4098 GCA_041310635.1 Desulfuromonadaceae bacterium
CGCCGGTGCTCAGCTTGACCTGGGAAGCGATGTTGCGCATCGATTCCGCGGCCTTGGCCAATTGCAGGATCCCGGTTGACTGCTGCTTGACCGACTGGGAAATCTGCTGAAGCATCGTCGAAACCTGATTGACCGCTTCCGTAATCTGCTTGCTGCCGCGGGACTGCTCCTGCGTGGCCCGGACAATTCCCTTGACCTGCTGGGCCGACTTGAGGGTGCTGGCGGTGATTTTTTCCAGGGCCTGCTCGGCGACCTTGGAGCGTTGCGCCTCCTCGTTGACCCGCCGGCTGCCGGCCTGCATGGCCTTGACCGCGCTGCCGGTGCCTTCCTGCAAGCGCCCGATGATCGCGGCGATCTCCTGGGTCGACACCGCGGTCCGTTCAGCCAGTTCGCGGATTTCGTCGGCGACCACGGCAAAGCCCTTGCCATGTTCCCCGGCCTGGGCGGCAATGATCGATGCGTTCAGCGAAAGCAGGCGGGTCTGGTCGGCGACGTCGTCAATGACGGTGAGAATCGTGCCGATTTCACGGGACTGGCGGCCGAGGTCTTCGATGGCGCGGCTGGCCTCCTCGACAGTCGTCTGGATCGCCTGGATGCCGGCCAGCGTTTCGGCCACCGCGGCTTTGCCCATTTCAGCATCCTGGCTGGCCTGTTCGGAAAGCTGGTTGGTCTGCAGCGCGGTTTCCTCGACCTCCTTGATCGAGGCATCCATTTCGGTGATCGACGAGGCCGTCACCTCGGTAGAGGAGGAGAGGTTTTCGATGTTGTCGGCCACTTCCTGGCTGGATACCGACATTTCCGAGATCGAGCTGGTCACCTCCTCGATGTTGGCGAACAACCGCTCGACCTGGACGGCGATCTCTTCGATGGTGGCGCCGAGCTCCAGGGTTGCCGAAGAACTGATTTCGACGGCGTCGAGGAGGGAACTGATGCCGTTGACGACATCGACGGCCGCCTCATCGATCCCCTGGATCGCCTGAAAGGAATCCTCCAGGGAAACCGCCTGCCTGGCCGTGCCGGAGCTGACTTCCTGGGAGGTCTGGCGAATCCGCTCGGTCGCGCCGAAGATGTCCGCCGCAGCCGAGCGAATCCGCTCGACCAGTTCGCGCAGCCTGCCGACGAAGGCATTGAAGTTGCCGGCCAGTTCACCGAGTTCGTCTTCACTGCGCACCTCCAGCACGTGGGTCAGATCGGCTTCGCCCTGGGCAATCTCCCGGAGGTTGCCGACCATTTCTTGGAGCGGCCGGGTCATGGTGCGCGAAAAGAGGAAGGCCGCCAGCAGGGCCACGCCAATGGCGCCGACGGCCAGCACCGCCATGACGGTGCGCAGGGCGGTGAGCGCCGCGCTTTCGATCGACATGTCCATGGCGACGAGCAGCCGGTAATCGCTGTCGCCCAAAGGGCGGGCGACCGGGAAAAACCGCTTGCCGTCGAGGTGAATGGTCTCGTCGGTGCCGGTAAAGTCCTGACTGAGATCGATATCGTGCAGGCCGGGATGCGACGCCCCGACCACGCCCTTGGGCGCAAGGAAGGCCACTTCGACCCCGCTGAGCTCGCCCAGTTGCCTGGCGTAGTCGTCATCGAGCAGGTTGATGACCACCAGGTAGCCAATCACCTGATCCTGGAAGCGCACCGGGGCCACCGCCAGGTTACCCATCTGACCGCGGTAGGGGCTCATGCCGCCGCGGGCGTCTGCCTGCATCAGCTTGGACAGGTCACCGTCGGCCGCTGCCGTGGCCAACGCGCCGTTTTTGCCCTGGGCGAAACCGATTGACTTCCCCTGGGCATCGATAACCTCGAGCGCGTCGTACTGGTACTGCTCGCGGGCGGTCTGCAGGTATTCCTCGAGCTGCGCCGGATCCTGGGTGAGGGTGGTGAAGTACACGGCATTGATCAGATCGGTGGTGGCGCTCAGCACGGACGCCGTATTGACCATCTCCCGCTGGGTGCCGGCGGTGTTGAGGTCGACGAAGTTTTTCGATTTTTCCGCGACCTGCAGCAGGCTGGCGCGCAATTGCTTCTGGGTGAAGCTGGAGAGGATCAGCATGCTGATAACCAGTGGCAGTACGGCAACCACCAGCATGACGAGCATGGTTTTGCGGCGCAGGTTGAGCTTGCTGAGCATGAGGAACCCCTTCCGGGAAAGCGTTATTTGACGATTTGACCGGCACTCATGACGTCAGGTGGAATGGTCAGTCCCAGCTGGGATGCCGTCCCCTGGTTGATCAGCAGCGTCACTTTCTTGGCGGAGCGCACCGGCAGCGAGTGGGCTTTCTGTCCCTGCAAAATCTGCAGGGCGTGAACTCCGACCAGCTTCCCCTGTTCGTCGGGGTCGGCCTCCAGGCCGAGGAGCGCCCCGGCCTTGACCAGATCGGGAATCTGCGAGAACACCGGGCGCTTCTGGGCCAGGGCGGCCTTGACGATTGCCGGCCCCTGCTGCATCACCGCGATACTTTCCGTCAGGTAAAACCCGTCGCATTGTCCGGCGAGCTTTGCCACCGCCGCCAGGGCCTCCTCGGGGTTCCTGACATTTTCGGCCTTGACGGTGATGCCGCCCTTCCCCTTCAGTTCAGCCAGTTGCTGTTCGGCGCCGCCTTCGTCCTTGGTGTAGAGCACGCCGATGGTCTTGGCTCCGGTCACCTTGATGAACTGTCCGGCCAGGCTGTCCAGGTCGGTCTTGCTGGTCGCCCCGGTCACTTCGGCGCCGGTGGTGGTCAGGCTCTTGACCACGCCGAGGGCGACGGGGTCGTAGACGTCGGCGAACAGCAGCGGTGCGTTCAACGGCTCGCCGATGGCCACCTGGGCGGCCCGGCTGCCGTAGACGACGATGACCGCGGCCCCGGCCGAGCCGGCTCGGCGCAGGCTGTTGAGCAGCGACATCTTGTCGGCATTCGGGGCCTGCACCATGATTTTCAGCTTGCCGGCGCCGAAGCCGCCGGTCTCGAGGATCCCCGTCAGGGCCTTGTGCGCCTCCTTGTAGCGGGGGAGGTCGGCGGTGACGATGGCGGCGAGGAGCGGCTCGGCCCAGGCCTGCAGGGGGGCGGTCAGCAGGAGCGCCCCGGTCAGCAGCCCGGTCAACAGGCGACGCAGGATCCTCATCTTTTGTGGAGTCCGGCGGGCGGTCATGGCCGGTTACCAGGCGCGGCTGAGGGAGACCATGGTGGTCTGCACCGAGCCGTCGAACACGTCGCTGCTGCGTTCGTCGTAGTCGTCGAAGGTCGCCTCCAGAGCGCATTGCCAGTTTTCATCGAACTGCCAGTTGATCCGGCCGCGCAGGCCGTTCTGACGGATGTCGACCTTGCTGATGTCGCGAAGATCGGAGGGGTCGGCAACGGCGAGGTTTCCAAAAGGCCCCTGTACGGGGAAGTCCGGGTCGTAGCTGGCTTTGGAGCGGGTGTGATAGCCCTCGAGGCGGCAGGAAAGGTTGTCGAGAGCGCGCCAGGTGGCACCGAGGGTCACGGTTTGCACGGTCTGGCGATAGTCTGCACTGTCGCTCAAGATCGTATAGTCCTCGGGATTGGTATTTTTGCCGAAGAGCTGATCCTGGTCGATGGCGGTGCGGAAATAGCCGTAATTGAGGTCGAAGGTGAGTCCCTCGCGGGGAGTGACCCAGGTGCCGAGGCTGAGGCTCTGCTGTTCCTTCTCGCGCTCAAGGTCGAATGTGGTGGTGAATTGATAGGGGTCGGTATCGTTGCGGAAGCCGTCAATTTCGAAGCCGTTATTCTCCTGCCTCAGCAGGGCGAGGTTCGCCAGCAAGCCCCAGATCGGCGAGGGCGTGTAGCTGGAAGCGAGGAACAGTTCCTGGCTGTCCTTGAAGGACGTGCCGTAGGCGGGGTCGTCGTTCCTCTGCACCGCCACCCAGCCGCTGAGCTTGAGGGCCGACTTCTCCAGCAGCCGGCTGGTGAAGCCGAGCTTGACCCGGGTGATGATCTCTTCGTCGGGAAGCCCCCAGGATTCTGTGATATCTAGAGGATCCGGCAGGTTTGGGGTGTGATAATAGAAATCTTCCTTGCCGGTATTGCTGCGGTCGATATCTTCGCGACGGAATTCCGCCTTGAGGGTCAGGCGGGGGGTGGGGCGGTAGTTGGCGACCGCTTC
>JBFYXI010000018.1:0-2842 GCA_041310635.1 Desulfuromonadaceae bacterium
CGCGGCCGCCGCTCGATTCCATCACCAGGGCCGGGCCCTTGAGGCTGTCGATGGCCGCCGCCACGTCGGCCTCGCTCGCCTCGATGACCGGATGGCGGCTGGTCTTCTGGTTGCAGCCGGCGAGCAGGGCGTTGAGGCTCAGCGGATAGGTGTCGGGAACGGTGTGCTGCTTCTCGCACAGCACGCCGACGACGCGGGTTTCGAGCAGGGAGAGGACGGGCAGGCGGGCGAGGGTCATGGCGGGGCAGGATGGGGTCGACAACCCGGATTATGCCTGTTGAGGCTTGCGCGTTGGCCAGCCGCTCCACTCGCAGGATCGCTTCAGAGCGTGAGATCGGGGCTCCAGTCGAGGATCATCCAGCGCCGCGCGTTGTCGCCCTCGATGGCAATCTGGTACCCGCGGCGCTGGATTGCACCGGGGACGGTGGCGTTCTGCCCCTCGCGGAACGGCAGGGTGGAGTGTTCGATGCGCCAGGGGGTCGGGCCGCTGCGATGACCGAAGCTGATTTCCACATCCAGCCATTCAAGCCATTGCGAACGCGCGGGGCGCTGCGTGGCGATCAGGCTTGCCAGATCGGCTGCGCTTGGCAGCGGCCGTGGCCGGCCCCGCACCAGGATGAAACAGTCTGCTGCGACGAAGAGCCAGACGGGTCGCGCTGGCAATTCCCCTCTCTCGACCACCAGCCGCAGCGCGGCGCTGGCGCCGCGGCTTTGCGGCAGGCGTTCCCAGACTTCCAGATAATCCGCTTCGACACCGGTCTCGACAGCGCGCTCGCCATCGAAGGCCATGCGGCCGATGTCGCGCTTGCCGTTGGCAGGCTGGAAATCCATCCGGCGATGCCAGGTGCAGATATCGCCGTCGACCTGGGTGACGCCGCAAAAGCCCTGCTGGGTGGCGAGCCAGGCGAGCTGAGCATCGTCGCAGTCTTCCAGGCAACCGACGCCGGAGAAGTCCGGCCGATCTGCGGGGAGGCGCAGGTCGGCATGCCATCGCGGCGTCTGCAGCCAGAAGACGAGGCTGGTGCTGTCGCATCCTTGCGGGGTCTGCAGCAGGCTGCGCCGCCATACCCCGCGATAGGTATCGGGCACGCTCAGCGGCAGGTCCTGCCGAAGCGGGCTGCCGACGAGCGAATGCCACAGCTCCCTCATGCGCTCACGGCCGCGCAGAAGGGCAAGCCGTTCGACGCTCATTCGTGAAACTCCGGAAAGCGGCGCAGGCTTCGCCAGAAGGCGAGGTCGTGATTGGGCCAGAGTTCGGCCTTCTCCTGTCGTGCCAGCCGCTTCAGTTTGCGGATGCTGGCGAGCGCCTGGGCCTCCTGGTCCTGCCAGCACAGGCCCGGGGCGATTTCCTGTGCGAGATTCTCGGCGAGGTCGGCGGCATCGCCGCAGAGAATGACGGGCGCTCCCTTGGGCAGTTCGATCATCAGCGACATGTGACCGGCGGTGTGTCCGGGGCTGGCCACGGCGCGCACACCGGGTACCAGGTCGTACTCGCCGCGCTGGAGCTTCCAGTTGTCGACGCCGGCGAGGTCGTCGGCAAACACGGCGATGTCGAGTCCCGAGCGTGCCGCATCGATTTCTTCCTGCTGCACGTGGACCTCGGCACCGCAGACGTCGCACAGCCCGCCGGCGTGGTCGAAGTGAAGGTGGCCGACGAACACCACGTCGACATCGGCGGTGCTGAGGCCCAGCCGTTCGAGATGATGCGGGATGCGGTCTTCCTCGCGCATCTCCGGCGGGCCAAAGGGGAAAGACTCGGGGTCGTAATAGCGGTCGCGCAGGATCGGGTCGGCGATCTTGGCATAGTCGCAACCGACGTCGTAGAGGATGCGGCCGTTTTTGGTCTCGATCAGGTAGGCGAGGATCGGCGCCTCGATGATCTGGCCGTGGCCACGGTTGCGGGTCGACAGGGATTTGTCGTACTTGTGCAGGCCGGTGAGCAGCGGCCACATGCGCAGTACCTGGGTCATGCTGCCTCCCATTTTGCGAGATCGCTGATGATCGCTGCGCTGCCGGCGACGCGCCCGAACACGCCGCCTTCGACCGCTGCCATCTGCAGGGCTGCATCGTGCAGGTGCGCGTAGGCGGAGCCGCAGGCGTCCGCTGCGAGAACGCAGCGGTAGCCGTGGTCGACCGCGGCACGCAGGGTGGAATGGACGCAGACTTCGGTGGTGACGCCGCTGAGGATGAGGCCGTCGATGCCGCGATTGCGCAGAATTTGCTCAAGTTCGGTCTGGTGAAGGGCGCTGTAGCCGGGTTTGTCGATCACCGGTTCGCCGTGGTGCGGGACCAGTTCGTCGATGAAGTCGTGGCCGTACTCGCCGCGCACCAGCAGGCGGCCGAGCGGGCCGGCACGGCCGATTTCGGCGCCGGCGGCACGGCTGCGTTCGAGCTTGGCGGGCGGGCAGTCTGACAAGTCGGGGCGGTGCCCCTCGCGGGTGTGCACCACGAGCAGGCCGAGGCGGCGGGCGGCGGCCAGAAGGTCGAGGATGGCAGGAATCGGTCGGCGCAGGGCGGCGACATCGAGCCGGGCCGCGGCGGCATAGCCGTCCGGATCAAGGAAATCGCGCTGCATGTCGATCACCAGCAGGGCGGTGCGGGCGGGATTCATGTGCTTTGTCCGGTCGATTCGGTACACGCTTCGATCACCGCTGCAGCGAGGATGAGCACGCCGCCCAGGGCCTCCTCGGGCGACAGGTCCTCGCCACCGACGACTACCGCCGACATCACGCCCACCACCAGTTCCGCCAGCAGCAGGATGGCGGCCTTGCCGGCATCGAGACGGGCGACGCCATAGAAGGTGGCGAGCGTCCCGGGCAGGACCCAGGCGAGCGCCAGCGCC
>JBFYXI010000194.1:0-13998 GCA_041310635.1 Desulfuromonadaceae bacterium
GTACCGTGGAGACGCGTTGCGTTTCCTTGATTTTTGGCAACACCCATTAGATAATTTGGAAATTGTTCATTTTTTCGGGGCTGCATGAACCGCTACCTGTTCCGCTTCGTCAACAACCTGCAGATCCGCTGGAAGATGCTGGTGGTCGTGCTGCCGCTGGTGCTGGCGCCGCTGTTCGTCGTCGGCACGGTGGTCGGCTGGATCGCCTGGCGCCAGGCACAGCTCGGCATCACCAAGGCGAGCATGGACGATCTCGACCATCTCGCCCATTTCACCCTGGACCTGCTTGATGCCCACCATCGCCAGTTCGAGGTCTATCAGGAGGACAAGAAAAAGACGGTCCGCCAGGAACTCGCCACCCTGACCGACCTGGCCTATGGCCTGGTCGAGGCCCAATACCGCCAGCAGCAGGCCGGCAGAATCGATCTGAAGGCGGCCCAGGAGGTGGCCCGACGAACCCTGAAGCGGGTGCAGGTCGGCGAAACCGGCTACATCTACACCATGACCACTCGCGGCGAGCTTGCCGTGCACATCGCCCGCGAGGGGGAAAATGTCCTTGAAGAGCGCGACGAAGACGGCCGCTATTTCATCCGGGCCATGTGCAGGGCGGCGCAACTGGCGGCTCCCGGCGAGGTCTTGAGCATCATCTACCCGTGGCGCAACCCGGAACTCGACGTCAAGGCGCGGCAGAAGATGGTGGCCTATCGCTACTTCGCCCCCTGGGACTGGATTATCGCCGCCGGCGGCTATCTCGACGAAACTTACGAGGATCCGGCTGCCGAGAGCCGGGCGTTTACTGCCCTGAAGGAGCGGCTCAAGGCGAAACGGGTCGGGCAGACCGGCTACATCTATGCCATGGACCGCAAGGGAACACTGACCATCCACCCGGAAGCGGAGGGACAGAACATCTACGCCGCCCATGACAGCGACGGCACCCCTTTCATCCAGCAGATGTGCGCCCAGCGCGAGGGGTGGATCCACTACCCTTGGCAGAACCCGGGGGAAAAGGAGCCGCGCCGCAAGATCGTGCGCTACCTGCACTTCAAGCCATGGGACTGGATCATCGCGGTCGGTTCCTACGAGGACGAGTTCTACCTCGAGGCCAATCTGATCAAGAGCCGCATCCTCGGCAGCCTGGGGATGATCTCCATCGGCGTCGGCCTGATTGCCACCCTGCTGGTATTCCTTGCCGCCAAGGTGCTCTCCGATCCGATCCGGGAGATGACCGCGACCATCCGCGCCATCAAGCGCGGCGACACCAATCGCAGGATGCCGGTCGAGAGCCGCGACGAACTGGGGGAAC
Source organism: Desulfuromonadaceae bacterium (assembly GCA_041310635.1). Taxonomy (GTDB): domain Bacteria; phylum Desulfobacterota; class Desulfuromonadia; order Desulfuromonadales; family BM103; genus VAUL01. The sequence continues at coordinate 1,304 of JBFYXI010000194.1, forward strand.
TGGCCACCGCCTTCAACCGCATGACCAGTGTGCTGCACCGCAACCGCGAGCTCGAGACCACCCTGGCCCAACAGGGGAAAATGGCTTCGCTCGGCGTGCTCTCGTCGGGGGTCGCCCATGAGATCAACAACCCCCTCGGGGTGATCCTCGGCTATGCCGCCTACCTGGAGAAGAAGCTCCCGGAGGAAGACCCCAACTATCACTACATTCATGAGATCAAGCGCGAAAGCAAACGCTGCAAGAAGATCGTCCAGGATCTGCTCAGCTACGCGCGCACCCCTCACCCCGAACTGGCGCCGACCGACCTGAATCGCCTCCTCGACCAGATCGTCGAATTCGCCGCCAACCATACCGACTTGTTCGGGGTGAAGATCGTCCGCGAGCTCGACCCCGCACTGCCGCAGGTCCCTGCCGACGGCGACCAGCTCCGCCAGGTGGCGATCAATCTGATTCTCAATGCCGGTTCAGCCATGAACGGCCGGGGGGTACTCACCGTGGGCACCCGGCGCGAAGAGGGGTTTGCCCTGGTGACCTTCACCGATACCGGTTGCGGCATTGCCGAGGAGGATCTGGCGCGGATCTTCGAGCCGTTCTTCACCACCAAGGAGCGCGGCACCGGGCTGGGACTGGCGATCACCAGACAACTGATCGAACTGCACCACGGCACCATCCACATCGCCAGCACGCTTGGCGAGGGGACGACGGTGACCATCCGCCTGCCGCTGAGCACTGAGGAGTTCTGATGCCTGCTGCCCGTATCATGCTGATTGACAACGAAGCCGGCCTCTGCCGGATGATGGAAGCAGTCCTGCGCGACCAGGGCTACCAGGTCAAGGCTTACACCAACCCGGTGCAGGCCGTGGCCGATTTCTCCGCCGGCAGCTTCGACCTGGTCGTGACTGACATCAAGATGCCGGAGATGGACGGCCTGGAGGTATTGCAGCATCTGCACCGCCGCGATCCGGAGATCCCGGTGATCATGATCACCGCCTTCGCCACCGTGGAGATGTCGATACAGGCTCTGCGCCGTGGCGCCTACGACATGCTGACCAAACCCTTCGAGCCGGACGAGCTGACCTACCGGGTCAAGAATGCCCTGCAGCACCATGCCCTGGTCGAGGAAAATCGCGAGTTGAAGGAAGAGCTGACCGGCAAGTTTCGTTTCGACCGCATCATCGGGGCATCCGCCGGCCTGCGCGACCTGCTGGAGCGGGTGGCCAAGGTGGCGGTGCGCGACACCGGCGTGCTGATCACCGGCGAGTCGGGAACCGGCAAGGAACTGATCGCCCAGGCGATCCATCACAATTCGCCGCGGCGCGACCGCCGGTTCGTCGCCGTCAACTGCGGCGCGCTCCCGGAGAACATCCTGGAGAGCGAGCTGTTCGGCTATCGCAAGGGGGCATTCACCGGCGCCAACGAGAACCGCCAGGGGCTCCTCGAAGCGGCCGACGGCGGCACCCTGTTTCTCGACGAGGTCGGCAACTTGCCGCTCAACGTGCAGAAGACCCTGCTGCGCTTCCTGCAGGAGCAGGAGTTCCGCCGTCTCGGCGAAACCACTCCGACCAAGGTCAATGTCCGCCTGATCTCGGCAACCAACTCCGATCTCACCAGTGAAGTGGCCAAAGGGACGTTCCGCGAGGATCTTTTCTACCGGCTCAACGTCATCAACCTGCATCTGCCGCCGCTGCGCGAGCGCCGCGAAGACATTCCGCTGCTGGTGGCGCACTTCATCCGCGAGCAGAACGAGAAGTTCGGCATCGCCTGCAAGGGGCTCACCCCGGAAGCGATGGAAGCCGCCTGCGCCTACGCCTGGCCAGGCAACATCCGCCAGTTGCGCAATGTCATCGAGGCGGCGATGACCATCGAGAGCGGCGCCTACCTCGGCCTGCCGGCACTCTCCCAGTTCATCGACACCGACCAGCCCGGGCAATACGCCAGCACGGCCGACTATGAAGCCGCCCTGGCCCGCTTTGAAACCGACTACCTGACCCGCCTGCTGCGCAAGCATGGCGGCAACGTCGAGGCAGCTGCGGCCGAAGCCGGCATGAACATGGCCACGGTCTACCGCAAACTCAAGAAGTACGGAATCAGGAAAAAAGATATTGACTGAGTGCCGCACCGGCCTTGCAGGATTGCGAAACTTGCTTTTGCATTTCTGCAAGACAGCATAGCCCCGAAGAAGCCAGCTAATATCCCGTAATTGCTAAGCTTTCCTTAAAATATCGAAAATCGGTTCCGAGCGTGCCAGCCCGCTCGATTCTCGCCATGCCGATTTTTTGCAATTCTGCAACTCCCACCGTAAAGCCCTTGACCAGGCGGCCTCCGGACTTAAGCGCTAATAGCTTGTATTCATTGAATCTTTAGCAAAACATTCAATCTCGGCCCAACTTGGTATGCTGCTTGCTCACTAACAAACCGACACTCCTTGTTGAGGGATCCGGCCTGCAGGTCCCCGCATGCGGGCCGGATCCCACCTTTCAGATGGAGGAGACCATGAACAATCGAGCTGTCTGCCCCTATTACGGATGCGACGAGGAAGCCTGCGACGTCGGTTGCGGCTATATTTCCCCGCACGACGCCAAGATGATCATCAAGTTCTGCTCGGCCCAGTTCTGCGAGTGTCACAAGTACCAGGAACTGGACGATCGCCTCGGCGACCGCCGGCCGGCCGCAGCCAGCGCGCCACCGGCCTGGGCGGCCCCCGTCAACGCCGGGGCACAGCCAATTGCCGCCCCGGCCTTCGGCCTTTTCTGCTTCGGCGTCGCGGTTGCCCTGTTCGCCCTCAAGCAGCTCCCGGTGTCCCTGGAGATCCACCAGCTCAGCCTGATAATGATGGCCGCGGCAGTCGGCCAGATTCTTACCGGGCTGAGCGCCTTGCGCGTCAATCCGCTGCGTGCCGTGGCCTTTACCGCACTCGGCCTGTTCTGGCTTTCGCTTCTCGCCGTCGAACTGCTGCCCAGCGCCGGTTACGGCCAACTCCCGGGTCCGCTGCCCCAGGCCGGCTATTTCTTCATGTGGGGAATGTTCGGCCTGATCCTGGCGCAAGGGGGCGAGCACCTGGCTCGCACCTGCCGAGTGGCATTTTCCCTGCTCACGGTCTTCCTCCTCCTCCTGGCCCTGGCCCACCTTACCGGCAGCGTGACGCTGCACCATTCGGCAGCCCTGGTCGGCTTTGCCTGCAGCCTCCCCGCATTGATCTGCGGGATGCGCCAGGGGTGGCGAGAATCCCTGCGGCTGCTCTCGCCAGCCCGCACCCAGGCCCAGGTACAGCGGGTCCGCTAGTCGGCCGCATTACACTCAGGTGCGTCCGGCAGGGCGCACATTACTTGACAGCATTGAGCAAACCCGTTAATTCTAAAAAAGAAAGTGGTTTGAACCGGTGCCGATAGGAATGAAATCCAAGCTCAGTATCCAGATGACCCTGCTGGGGCTCGGCGTAATGGCCTTTTACGCCAGCCTGATCGTGTCCGGTCAGGTCTCGCTGGAGATTCTTCCGCACTACGCCATCTCGGCGGTCATCTTCCTCTGCTCCGGCAAGATGCTGCGGCAGATGGCCGCAAGGATGCCCGCGCGCGAGGAGGAAGAAGACAATCCTTACCGCCTGATCCCCGACTGGTCGATGCGCACCGCCATGCTCAACTGGGTGGCAGCCGGTGTGCTGGTCACCATCATGGCACTGTTCCTGATCAAGCCAGACGGCATGAGCTTCACCGAGATGTTGCAGTTCACCGCCAGCGGGATCGAACAGACGCCAACCCTGGCCTTTCCGATGCCCTGAGACGCCGGCCCCGCCGCCAAGACGCAAAAGGCCGCCCCCCTTGTGAGGGACGGCCTTTTGCGTCGGCGCACGGACCGTCAGCTCAGCGGCATTCTCCCAGGCGCTTTGCCTTATAGCGGGTGGTCACGGTCATCCCCTGCATCTGCATGCGGGTCTTCCCCTCATAGGCCGAATCTCCCAGGCGGACGATTTCCCCCTCCCCCTGGCCGGCCGCCTCCCCCTGGCACTCGATCTTCCAGGAGACCTTGCTCCCCGCGGTCTTGAGGTCGGTGACCCGGCAGCTGTCATCGGTGGGCAGCGGCTCCCTGCTGACCTCCTCGTCCGTGTAGCAGTGGCGCACGGTCTGCGGCGGGGGCTGGAACGGCATCCCCGGCATTTCCAGGGTGCTGGTGATCTCCCACAGACCCGGCTGCATGGTCCCGGCCGCCGTCACCGGCACCGGCAACAGCAGAGGGAGGCCGGCAACCAGACGGATCAGTAGCATTTTGCGCATAATGGACCTCCTTGTTTTGTCAGAGCTTCGAGCCAGGTTCCAGGAGCATGCTTTTTCACCGGGACCAGGCGGTTCTCTGCCGCGGCCGGGGACAAACAGCCCTGCTGCGAGCGATTTTCCGGCCATTGGCCGCCTTCAGAATAAAGCAGCGAACCTGCCGGCCCGGGAGTGCTTGTTCCTCGCCAGGACTGGGGGCCACAGTACTGCAAGAAACATTCATGCCTCCCTGCAAACATCACAATTATATTCGTTTCCTCGCGATTGCAAGAAAGCGCCAGGGCATTTAGCGCAGAAAACCGGCCCCGCATCGCTGCGGGGCCGTCGAGTTCCAGCAATGAATCCGTCTCGGGGTCAGTCGGCCTTCACCGACTGCAGCACCAGTTCGTCTTCTTCGATCGATACTGCCGCCGATTCCACTGCTTCAACGGCTTTCGGCCGCAGCGAGTTGGCCAGCATTGCACCGATCATCAGTAGCACGCCGGCAACGGCGAAGGACATGGTGAAGCTGCCGGTTTTGACCTTGAGCATCTCGCCGATCTTGACCAGCGCAAAGGCGCCCACGCCCCAGGAACTGAAGAGGATGCCGTAGTTTATGCCGTAGTTCTTGACCCCCCAGAGGTCCTTGGCGAAAGAGGGGAAGAGCGCCAGGTTGGTGCCGTAGTTGAAAACCATGAAGGTCACCAGCAGGACCATGGCCACGGCGTTGGAGTAGGTGCCGTCGATCACCGGGATGGCGGCGAACATCAAGGCGGCCTGGAAGACCAGCATGATCATGAGGGTGTTGGCACGGCCGATCTTGTCGGACACCACCCCGGCAATGATGCGCCCGGCGGCGTTGCCGATCGACATGACCGCGACCACCAGGAACGCCCATTCACCGAGGCTGGCCTTGGCCAGACCGGTGGCGCTGCCGATCACCATCAGGCCGGCGCCGGCGCCGATGAAGAAGCACACCCACAGGGTGTAGAACTTGCCGGTGCGCAGAATTTGCGAGGGGGTCATGTCCTCGCCCGTGGTTTTCCTTGCCACGACTTTGGCATTGGGATCAGCGACGTAACCGGCCGGGGGATTTTTCAGCAGCATGCCGAACAGGCAGACGATGATGCCGAAACCGACGCCGAGGATCAGCATCGATTGCTGGATACCGTACGCGCCGAGCAGGTAGTTGGAGAGCGGGGCAATGTACACCGGGGCGAGTCCGAAACCGGAAACGACGATGCCGGCAATCAGGCCGGTCTTGGCCGGCGGAAACCAGCGCAGCGCCGGCGGCGTCGCCGCCGAGTAGCCGAAGCCCATGCCAAGCCCGAACATGACGCCGAAGCCAAGAATCCACATCCAGTAATTGGCGCTCAGCGACGCGACCAGGAAGCCGCCGCCGACCAGCAGGCCGCCGATGATGCAGGTGGCGCGCGGACCGATCTTGTCCTGCATGCGACCGGCGATGATCATCGAAAAGGCGAAGGTCAGGCAGGCCAGGGCATACGGGTCGTTGACCGAGGCGACGTTCCAGGTGAAGGCGCCTTCGCCGCCGGCCTTGATCGAATCGGTGATTGCGCCTTTGAAGATGCTCCAGGCGTACAGGACGCCCAGCGCCAGGTTGATGGCCGTGCCGGCCAGGGCCACGGTCCAGCCGCGGCGGTAGGAAATGCTGAGGGTGCTCACGGTTGCCTCCTTGGTAATCGGGTTTAAAGCCAAGCCCGGAATGGTCAACATTTTCACTCGGAACGCCAGCGGCCATTGCCCGCTGAATTTGACGATGGCCGGCTTGCTGCTGTCTGTCTGTCCGAATGCCGCCATCGTGTCCTCCCGCTTGCTCCGGTTGCCGACGCCTGTCGCGTCGTGTCGAACAGATACAAAGGCAACCTGCATACCAATGTTCTAGGATTTCAAAAAATAATTTTTTTATCAACAATTACAGAAACTTATAAATAAAAAACCGGGCCGTCAAGAGACTCGGCGCCGGAAGGCGATTCGCATATTTGCAAAACACTATTGAGGAGTTGAAATGTCAGATTCCAGGCGGGGCAAGGCAGGGCATGACAAGTAAAGCTACGCTACAGGCGGGGTTGCGGGCTCAGGCGCAAAACGGCGGCGCACCCCGGCTGCCGAATTTGCACCGCTGCAAACATTCTTGTAGCTTTTTGCATGATTGCAAAAAAACGCCGCCCGTAGGGGGCGGCGGGCAGCATGTCAGGACTCTGCGGAATCAGGCCCGTGAGACGAAACGACCTTCACGGGTATCGACCCTGACCTTGATGCCGGCTTCGAGGTAGGCCGGCACCTGGATGGTCAGGCCGGTCTCCAGAACCGCTTCCTTGGTCTGGGCCTGGGCGGTGGCGTTTCTGATCGCCGGGGCGGTATCGGTGACCAGCAGTTCGACCACCAGCGGCGGCTCGACGCCGACCACCCGCCCCTCGAACAGGCCAAGGGTCACCTCCATCCCTTCCAGGAGGTAGCCCTGCACCGGATCGTACAGCTCGTCGCCAAGCTCGTACTGCTCGTAGCTCTCCAGGTCCATGAACACCGCGCCGTCGCCAGCCGGGTAGAGAAACTGGCCCTTGCGCTTCTCGAAATCGGCCTCGTCGACCCGGTCGCCGGCTTTGAAGGCCTTCTCCAGCACCTGGCCGGTAAGCAGGTTGCGATACCTGGTCTTGACCAGGGTGGCACCGCCGCGTGCCGAGGGGGACTGGGTGGTAAACTCGAGGATCAGGCAGGGGGCACCGTCGAGCTGGATGACCATGCCGCGCTTGAAATCGTTAGTGGTGATCATGGAAACCTCGTCTTTCTCCGTCTCTGGTTCTCGATGGCGCAAGAGCGGCGCGACTATACCCCAGCCGCGACCGCAGCTCAACGCTTTTCCGGTGACATCCACCGCAACTTGTGCTTAAATAGCGCGCCTTTACAGCCAGAAACCGTTAATTTGCCGAAGGAGCAAACCACCATGTACAGCTGCGGCGACCTGAAAAAAGGGCTCAAACTGATCATCGACGGCGATCCGCACGTCATCGTCGCATTCGACTTCACCAAGCCCGGCAAGGGGCAGGCGCTCTACAAGTGCAAGTTGCGCAACATGCTGAACGGCGCGCTGTTCGAGCGCACCTACCGTTCCGGCGACAGCTTTGAGCCGGCCCAGCTCGAAGAGCGCGACATGCAGTACCTCTACAAGGACGAGAGCGGCTACGTGTTCATGGACCAGAAGAACTACGAGCAGGTGACCATCGCCGAAGACGTTCTCGGCGACGACCACTACTTCCTGGTCGACAACATGCAGGTTAAGGTGCTGCTGTTCAACGAACGCGGCATCGGCGTGACCCTCCCCAACTTCGTCAACCTGCGCGTGGTCCAGGCCGATCCCTGGGTCAAGGGGGATACCGCCGCCGGCAACAACAAGCCGGCCACCGTCGAAGGGGGCTACACCCTGCAGGTGCCGTCCTTTGTCGAGGAAGGCGACCTGCTGCAGATCGACACCCGCACCGGCGAGTACTACACGCGGGTGAAGGAGTAAGACGGTTGCTGGTTGCTGGTTGCTGGTTGCTGGTTGCTGGATAGATGATGAAAGAGATCAACTGGGCGTTGGCCCGAAAAAGAGCAAACCTCGAAAAGCGCGCCCGGATCCTGCAGCGGATCCGGGCCTTTTTCGTCGACCGCGGCCTGCTCGAGGTGGAGACTCCGCAGCGCATCCCGGCCAATGCCCCGGAACCATACATCGATGCCATCGCCAGCGGGGACTGGGTGCTGCACACCTCCCCGGAGCTGGCGATGAAGCGCCTGCTCGCCGCCGGCTACCCCGACCTGTTCCAGCTCTGCCGGGTTTGGCGCGACGGCGAGCGCGGCCGCCGCCACCTTCCCGAGTTCACGCTCCTCGAGTGGTACCGCCGCGATGCCGACTACACCCGGCTCATGGCCGACTGCGAGGCCTTGCTCCGGCATCTCGTCCCCTCCGGCCGTTTCACCTGGCAGGGGACGACCATCGACCTGACCCCCCCCTGGCCGCGCCTGAGCGTGGCCGAGGCCTTCCGTCGCCATGCCGCATGCACCGTCGAGGCCGCGTTGGAGACGGGACGTTTCGACGAGGTGCTGACCGCGGAGGTCGAGCCGCGCCTCGGTTCAGGGCCGCTCTTCCTCACCGACTACCCGGCAAACCTGGCCGCCCTGGCACGCCTCAAGCCGGGCGAATCGACAGTGGCCGAACGCTGCGAATTCTACCTGGGGGGACTGGAGCTGGCCAACGGTTTCTCGGAACTGACCGACACCGTCGAACAACAGGCACGCTTCATCACCGACGAGGCAGCCCGGCGCGCCGCCGGCAAAGCCCCGCATACGCTGCCGGGAGCGTACCTCGCCGCCCTCCCCGCCCTCCCTCCCTGCGCCGGCATCGCCCTCGGTATCGACCGGCTGGTCATGCTGCTGACCGATGCGGCGGAGATCGCCGAGGTGGTCGCCTTCACCCCGGAGCAGCTGTGAGCCGGACGCCCTGGCGCGCGCTGGCAGAACTGCTCGGCGGCTGCTTGCGCCAGGCGGTCAAAACCAGCTATGCGCTGTTTCGCATCATCGTACCGATCGCCATCGGCGTGCGCCTGCTGGAACTGGCCGGCGCCATCGACCTGCTCGGCCGACTGCTGGCACCGCTGATGGCCGTGGTCGGCCTCCCCGGGAGCATGGGCCTGGTCTGGGCCACCACCCTGGTCACCAATCTTTACGGCGGGATGGTGGTCTTCGCCGGCGTGGCTCCCGACGCCGGGCTGACCGTTGCCCAGGTCACGGTGCTGGCGACGATGATGCTGATCGCCCACGCCATCCCGGTGGAGGCGAGCATCGCCCGCCAGGCCGGCGCCAGCTTCCGGACCATGGCGGCGCTGCGCATCGGCGGCGCCGTGCTGCTCGGCGCCTTGCTCAACCTTGGCTACACTTTGACCGGCACCCTGCAGCAGTCCAACCGGGCGTTGTGGACTCCGCCGCCGCGCGATCCGAGCTGGCTCGGCTGGGCCCACGGCGAGATGCGCAACCTGGTCTACATCTTCCTGATCATTCTCTTCCTGCTGATCCTCATGCGTGTGCTCGAGCACTTCGGCATCATCGCCGCCATGATCCGCCTGCTGCGGCCGCTGCTGACACTGCTGGGAATCAGCGACCGGGCCGCGCCGCTGGCCATGGTCGGCATGACCCTGGGGCTCACCTACGGCGGCGGGCTGATCATCCAGGAGGCGCGCGCCGGCGAACTCTCCCGCGGTGACGTGTTCTGCGCCCTGGCGTTGCTGGGGCTCTGCCACAGCTTCATCGAAGACACCTTGCTGATGCTGGTCATCGGCGGCCACCTCTCCGGCACCCTGGCCGCGCGGACGGCCTTCGCCCTGCTGGTCACCTGGCTACTCGCCGGCCTGCTGCGCCGGCTGCCCGAAGCAGTGCTCGATCGCTGGTTTTTCGTTCCACGGCCGTAGCCCCTTGTTTCACGGCTCCGAGACGGGTATAAAAACGCAGAGGACACCAAGCGATGCCACCTGCCCAATTCACCCTACTTGCAGCCTGTCGGACGCTGTTTGGCGAAGAGGCCAAACTCGGCCCTGAATTCCTCGCCTACCTGGAACCGAGCGGCGCCAAACTGGCCTTTCGCAATCGGGCCAAGGAGCATCATCCCGACCGGTTCGCCAGCGCTCCCCAGGAGGTGCGATTACAGCAGACCGAACGGTTCCGGGAAATTCATCAGGCCTATACCCTGCTCAGCGATTTCCTGGCGCGCCGTCATCACCTCGCGCCCCAGCCCGCGGCGCGGCCCGCGCCGGCGCAGCGACCGCCACGCTCGGCCCGTCACCCGCGGCCGGCTCCCGCGCCCGGCGGAGGGTCGAGCCTGCCGCCAATCCCCCTCGAGTTCGGAATCTTCGCCTACTATCGCGGCAAGATCGACTACCGCAACCTGATCGAAGCCCTGGTCTGGCAGCGCCGCCAGCGTCCGGCCATTGGCGCCATTGCCTGCCAGTGGGGGTGGCTGAGCGAAGTCAAGGTACGCACCATCCTTTACCACCGCGGCAGTGCCTGGCGCTTCGGCCGCAAGGCAATGGAACTCGGCCTGCTCTCGGCGCTGCAGGTCGAGACCCTGCTCCGTCACCAGCGCGCCCGCCAACAGCGCCTCGGCCAGTATTTCATCGACCGCGGCCTGCTCACCCCCGGCGAAGCCGACCAACTCGCCCGCGATCTCGAACACCACAATACCCGCTTTGCCAACGCTCGCAGGTAATCTCCCTCAGCTGGCAGACAACAAATGAAGAGGGGCGCACCGTTTCGCCCCTCTTCTCCCTAACCTGCAAGCAAATCGTCCGGCTAACCGCGCCCGTTTGGCACATCCACCAGCTCTCCCGTCGCACTTTTTATCACCACCGTCGCCCCGAGGCTGACCACGCTCTCCGGGGTCAGCGCCACTTTTCCCCGCCCGCCGGGCAGGTCGACGATGTAGTGCGGCACCGCCAGTCCTGAAACCCGCTGGCGCAGAACACCCAGCAATTGCAGACCGTATTCGATCGGCACGCGGAAATGGCCGGTGCCACGCACCGGATCGAGCTGGTGCAGGTAGTAGGGGCGAACCCTCAGCTGCAAAAGCCCATGGCACAGGGCGGCCAGAGTATCGGCATCGTCGTTGACGCCGCGCAACAGCACGGTCTGGTTGGCCAGCGGAATACCGGCAGCGGCCAGCCGCGCACAGGCTTCGGCGGCCGCCGGGGTCAGCTCGCGCGGATGATTGAAGTGGGTGGTGAGGTACAACGGATGATGCCGGCCGAGCAAAGCGGCCAACGCCGGGGTGATCCGTTCGGGAAGCACGCCGAGGGTACGGCTGGCAAGGCGCAGCACGCCCAGTTGGGGGATGCGCCGCAACCGGCCGAGCAGCTCTTGCAAAGCGTCGTCGGGGAGCAGCAGCGGGTCGCCGCCGGAGATGATCACCTCGATGATCGCAGGATGCTGTGCGAGGTAATCAACCCCCTTGAGCACCTCCGCAAAGGGCAGGTTGCCGGCGGCGCAGCCGACCCGACGCTTGCGGGTGCAGAAGCGGCAGTAGGCGGCACAGGCGTTGCCGGCGAGGAGCAGGGCGCGGGTGGGGTAGCGGTGCACCACCGCCGGCAGCGGCGCGAGCTCGGTCTCGGCCAGCGGGTCGGCGGGGAGGCCGTCATCGGCCAACTCGGCAGGGTCGGGGAGGAACTGCCGGCCAAGGGGATCGTCGGCCCGTTCAATCAGCTCGAGCAGCAGCGGCGTGAGACGCACCGGGTAGCGGGTGGCGACCGCGGCCACGGCTGCCGCCGGCAGGTCAAAACGTGCGGCGATGACGGCCGGGTCGGTCAGACTCGCCGCGAGACTCTGCTGCCAGGTGGCCATGTTCAGACGGCGGGAGTCGTTGCGTAGCGGTCGTGCTGCCAGTAGACGGCCACGGCCAGGGCCACCAGCACGATATCGCGCCCCAGAGCCTGCAGCGGCGTAGTGCCGGCATCCGGGCCGAAACAGCCGCAGTCGATATCCAGTCCGCGCGCCACCACGCTGGCCAGCACCACTATGAACAACGCGTTGAGCAGAATCAGCAGCAGGGCCGCCGGCCTGACCCGGAGGTTGGCGAGCAGCAGGGCACCGGCCAGCAGTTCGACGTAGGGAAGCGTTGCTGCCACCGTGTAGTTCCAGGCGTAGGGAAGCAATTGGTAGGCCGCGACCTGGCCGGCGAAGGCAGGAACGTCGAGGGCCTTGGCCGCCCCGGCCCAGACGAACACTCCGCCGAGCAGCAGGCGACAGAGATGATAGGTCAACCGGCCGCTGCGCTTCACCGTCCCCCCTCCTTGGCGACCGGCAGGCCGGCGTCGCGCCATTCGGGCAGGCCCCCTTCGAAGACCCGCACATCGAGGTAACCGGCGGACATCAGCAGCAGGCCGAGGTCGAAGGAATCCGGACAGCCGTAGCCACTGCAGTAGAGCACCAGCGTCTCCCCGACAGCGACCTGAGCGCGGAACGTTTCCAGCCGTGCATCGAGTTCCCCCAAAGGCAGGGAGAGCGCACCCGGCAGGTGGCCTTCGGTGAACTGCGCCGCTTCGCGGGCATCGACTGGCCGCGCACCGTCGGCAAGCAGCTCGCGGACCTCGGCGAGGAGGACCGGTTGCGGCAGACCGGTTGCGGCCGGCGCCACGGCGGTCACCGGCGGCGACAAGCGGCTGGCGAAGGCGTCGATCACCACGCGATGGTTGATCGTCAGGCCGGCCAGCAGGCCGAGCACCGCGATCACCAGGGATTCGAGCAGGGTACGCTGCAGTAGATTCATTCGTCGGGGGAAAGGGTCAGATCATCCGGCGTCAGACGCAGGAAGTGGTCGCGCAACCGGCGGTTGTCCTTTTCGAGTCGGTCGACCCGCGCGCAGACTTCGGTGACCACCTCGTTCAACTGTTCGATCAGCTGGGCCTG
>JBFYXI010000049.1:0-4943 GCA_041310635.1 Desulfuromonadaceae bacterium
AGGCGATCGATTTCAGTCGGCAACCGCAGCGCAAGGGGCGGCGCGGGGTGATCATCGAGGCGTATATGGCCCATCACCAGGGGATGGCGTTTCTGGCCTTGACCAACTTCCTCCATGGCAACCCGTTCCCGCGCCGTTTTCACAGCGACGCACGGGTGCGGGCCTTTGAGGCCCTGCTCCAGGAGCGCATCCCTGCCCTGCCGCCGTTGCATCTGCTTTCGGCGCGGCAGAACGAACCGGCGCTGCCGGGCATTGAGCTGGTCGCGCCGGCCGGCAGTACCTTTACCACGCCCCACACCCTCAGGCCCAAGAGCCTGCTGCTCAGCAACGGCCGCTATGGATTGATGGTTACCAACAGCGGTGGCGGCTACAGCCAGTGGGGCGCGCAGGAGCTGACCCGCTGGCGGTCGGATCAGACCCGTGATGCGCAGGGTACCTACTGCTATATTCACGAGGCCGACGCGGAGCGTCTCTGGTCCACCACCTATCACCCGGTCGGCGGCAAGGTTGACGGGTATGCCGTGGATTTTTCGCTCGACCGGGCCGTATTCCGCCGTGCCGACCACGGCATCCACGTCGAAACCGAGATCATCGTCTCGCCGGAAGACGATGTGGAAGTGCGCCGGATCACCCTGATCAATCACTCCGCTCGGGACCGGCAGCTCCACCTCACCAGCTACGTGGAGCTGTCCATGGCGCCCCACAACGCCGACCGCCAGCACCCGGCCTTCAACAAATTGTTCATCCAGACCGAAGCGCTCCCCGAACAGCAAGCGCTCCTTGCCTACCGTCGCCCACGCAGCGAAAGCGAACCGCAGCTGTATGTGGCCCATGCCCTGGCCCTCGATTCGGCCGGGAAGGCCCGCCTGCCCGAAGAGGGCTGGCAGTTTGAAACCGACCGTGGGCGTTTCATCGGCCGTGGCCGGACCCTAGCCAATCCCATGGGCGCCGGGCAGAAACTCGGCAACAGCCAGGGTTTCGTCCTCGATCCGAGCTTGAGCCTGCGGCAGAGCCTCACCCTCGCGCCGGGGGAGCACGTCAGGTTTTCCCTGCTGCTCGCCGCCGGGGCGACCCGCGAGGAGGTCCTGGTGCTGCTGGCAAAGTACCGCGACCCGCAGGCGATCGACCGGGCCATGGATTTCGCCTGGCGCGCGGCCCAGCAGCAGTTGCAGGTGCTGCACATCCAGCCCGACGAAGCCCGCCGCTTCCAGCAGCTGGCCAGCCACCTCCTGTTTCCCAACCTCCTCTTGCGCGCACCCGCCGAACGCCTCGCCGAGAATCGCCAGGGGCAGGCCGGATTGTGGCCCTACTCCATCTCGGGCGACCTGCCGCTGGCGCTGGTGACCATCGGTGAGACGCGAGATATCAGCCTGGTTCGCCAGATGCTCCAGGCCCACACCTACTGGCAGATGCATGGCCTGGCCACCGACCTGGTGATCCTCAACGAAGAGACCGGCAGCTACGAGCGGCCGCTCCAGGAACGCCTGGAACAGCTGATCGCGGCCCATACCCTCTCGGCAGCGACGGATCGGGGCGGCGCGATCTTCCTGAAGAACGCGGCACAGCTCCCGGAGGACGACCTCAAGCTCCTCAAGGCCGCCGCCTGCGTCGTGCTGGTGGCAGCACGCGGCACGCTCCCCCAGCAACTGGGAGTGCCGGCGGTGGTTCCCGAACGGCTGGAACCGCTGCTCCGCAAAGCCGCCCCCCGGGAGCCCTCGGCTCCGCTCCCCTTCATGGAGCTGAACTACTTCAACAGCCTCGGCGGCTTTACCCCGGACGGGCGCGAATACGCCATCTATCTCGGCCCCGGCACCAACACACCGGCCCCCTGGGTAAACGTCATCGCCAACCCGAGCTTCGGCACCATGATCAGCGAAACCGGGGCCGGCTTCACCTGGTATGGCAACAGCCAGCGCAATCGGCTCAGCGGATGGTCGAACGACCCGTTGCTGGATCCGGCTTCCGAAGCGGTCTACATCCGCGACGAGGAGAGCGGCGTCTTCTGGTCGCCGACCGCTGCGCCGATCCGTGAAAAGACCGCCTATCGGACCCGGCACGGGGCGGGCTATTCGGTCTTCGAGCACAACAGTCATGGCATCGAGCAGGAGCTGACCGTCTTCGTCCCCGTGGATGAGCGCGGGGGTGAACCGATCAAGTTGCAGCGCCTGCGGCTCACCAATAGCTCCGCGAGAAAGCGCCGGCTTTCGGTCACTTATTTTGTGGAATTGACCCTTGGCGAGCACCGCGAAAGCACCCAGATGCATGTCATGACCAACTGGGATGGCGAAGCCGGGGCCCTGCTGGCGCAAAACCGCTATCACCCCGAGTACGGAGAGCGGGTCGCCTTCGTGGCCATGACCCCCGAGGCCGACTCGTACGGCGGCGACCGCACCGCCTTCATCGGCCGCAACCGCTCCCTGGCCGACCCGGCCGCCTTGGGGCTGACCCGCCTGTCACCAGGCTTCGGGGCAGGGTTCGACCCCTGCGCGGCCCTCAGGGTGACCCTCGCCATGGCTCCGGGCGAACAACGCGATATCACCTGCATGCTGGGCCAGGCCGGGTCGGTGGCGCAGGCCCGGCAACTGGTGCAGAAGTACCGGGAAGACCAGGCCCTGGAGGAGGCGCTTGCTCAGACCAGGGACTGGTGGGATGCCCTGCTCGGCACCATTGAAGTGCAGACCCCCGAACTGGCCGCCGACCTCCTGATCAACCGCTGGCTGCAGTACCAGTCCTTGAGCTGTCGCATCTGGGGCCGCTCCGCCTTTTACCAGTCCGGTGGCGCCTTCGGTTTTCGCGATCAGCTGCAGGACGTCATGGCGTTCCTCTACTCCAAGCCCGACCTGGCACGCGACCAGATCCTGCTGGCTGCCAGCCGGCAGTTCAAGGAGGGGGATGTCCAGCATTGGTGGCATCCGCCGAGCGGCGCCGGGATTCGCTCGCGGATTACCGACGACCTCCTCTGGCTCCCCTACGTGGTCGCGCATTATGTACGCACGACCGGCGACCTCGGCCTTCTGCAGGTGGAGATCCCCTTCCTCAACGGCGCCCCGCTGGCGGACGATCAGCATGAGGCCTTCTCCATACCGGAGGTCGCTTTCGAGCGCGCCACGCTCTTCGAACACTGCCGGCGCGCGGTCAGCCGCGGCCTGACGAGCGGCCCCCATGGCCTGCCGCTGATAGGGACGGGGGACTGGAATGACGGGATGAACCTGGTGGGTGCCGGGGGGACGGGGGAGAGCGTCTGGCTCGCCTGGTTCCTCTGTGATGTTTTGCAGGGGATGGCTGAACTGTCGAGCCTCTTGCAGCAGCCGGCGATGAGCCGGACCTATCAAGCGGAGAGGACTGCCCTGATCCAGAGGACCGAACAGGCGGGCTGGGACGGCGCGTGGTATCTGCGGGGAACCTTCGATGATGGCACCCTGCTGGGGTCCGCGCAAAACCGTGAGGCGAGGATCGATTCCCTGCCCCAGTCGTGGGCCTGGCTTTCCGGCGCAGCGGACCGGGAGCGCGCGGATCAGGCCCTGGCATCGGCCTGGCGACAGCTCGTCCGCGAGGATGACGCTATGGTGCTGCTCTTCGCGCCCCCTTTCGATAAAGCGCAGCCCTCGCCCGGCTACATCAAAGGCTATCCCCCCGGAGTCCGGGAGAACGGCGGCCAGTACACCCATGCCGCCCTCTGGATGGCCATGGCCATGGCCCGCAAAGGGGACGGGGAACGGGCGGTGCAGCTGCTGCGCATGCTCAATCCGGTCGAGCACGCCCGCGATGCGGACGCGGCCTGGCACTACGGGGTTGAACCCTACGTGGTTGCAGCCGACGTCTACAGCCTGCCCGGCCGGGTCGGACAGGGGGGCTGGTCCTGGTATACCGGTTCGGCGGCCTGGATGTACCGGGCCTGGGTCGAAGAGGTCCTGGGCTTACAGGTGCGCGGGGAGCGGATGCTGATAAATCCGGCAATCCCGGCGGCATGGCCGGGCTTCAGGCTCAACTATCGGCACGGCGAAACGCTGTACGCGATCGAGGTGGAGAATCCGCAGGGCTGCGCACGCGGGGTCGCCTGGCTGGAGATGAACGGGCAGCGGATGGCCGGTGGCGTCATCCCGCTGGAACGGGGGCTGGTGAAACATCATATCCGCGTCAGGATGGGGGACCCGGAACAGTCAAGTGAGGTTGCCAAAGGGCCTCCAGGTGAAGAAGGCGGCAACTGCCCGCCAAGCGCCGAGGGAAGGCCCGGCGCGACATGTCGCCTTACCCTTTGACGGTTCATGGTTCGATTGACGGGCAGAGCCCTTGAATTCCGGAGACACCTCACTTTATCAAGGGTGGTGGCGCCGGAAGGCTCTCCACCAGGGGGACGAGGTCGCTCACTCCTCCAGCAACTGCCCTGCCGCGTACCCCGGTTTGCGCTCCGCCAGCCGGGTGCCCCGCAGGGCCACCCGGGTCCGCCCGGGATCGGTCTTGACCGCGATGTAGGCGCGGACCATGGCAGCGCCCTACTCTTTTCCGGCGAAAATAAAAACCGGCGGGCAGGGCATTCTCCAGTGGTCGGTGACTTCGCTCATCGGCGCTGCCGACATACCGGTACCGCCGTCCCCACCGTGGGCGGGGCCCATCCACTTGGGGCCCCGCGGCGAACTACACGTCATTCGCCAACGGTCCGGGGCACCATTGTTCAGCCTTCGGAACGCGTTTGGCTTTGCCCGCCAATGACCGGCTCCCCGTGCCGACGCCGCCGGAGCCGGACGGATGAATGCCGATCAGCCGGACAAACTGTCTGAGCGAAGCGAGTTTTTGCCCGGCCGGTATTCATCTGTTCGGAGCAGGGCAAGACGGCAGGGGATCCACGTCCTTTGGGAGCCGACCCTTTGGACGAGCAACGGGTGGGGCGGGGTGCAGGGGTTGCAAACCCCGCGGCCTTTATTTTCGACGGGGAAAAGTTTGGC
>JBFYXI010000055.1:0-5034 GCA_041310635.1 Desulfuromonadaceae bacterium
GCCGGGCGAAGGGCGCATCCTCGCCTGCCTCTACGCCTTTCAGGACAAGCTCTCGCCGCGCTGCGAGTACGCGCTATACGACTCGGCCAGCCAGCTCGACCGCGTTCTGACCAACCTGTCGTTCGTCGTCGGCGAATGCCGTGACGATCTTAAAGCAAACTGTGCCGACATCAAGCCCGGCGAAGGCCGCCTCCTCGACTGCCTTAACAAGAACGAAGCCAAGGTCAGCGCTCGCTGCAATGCTGCGCTGAAAGATACCGGTCTGAAGAAATAGGCGAACGCCGTTCAACGTCCGGCGACGGCCGGAACAACCGGAACAGGGAGGAAGCGATGAAAAGAGGAATCTGTTGGATGGGAGTGCTGCTGGTCGGGTTCGTGTTGACCGGCTGCGCGGCCAGCGGTATGAAGGATGTACAGAAGACTGGCTTCCTCAGTGATTACAGCCAGCTGCAGCCGGGCGGCGACGATCGTTCGGCTTTGGTCTACATGAAGCCGGGAATGGACCTCAAACCCTACAACAAGCTGATGTTCGAGCGGTTCGTCGTGCTGCTCAGCGACAATGCCCAGTATCGGGAAATCGACCCGGCGATGCTCAAGGAGTTGACCGACTACTACCAGAACGCGGTCTTCAATGCGGTCAAGGATGGCTACGAAATCGTCGATCAGCCCGGCCCCGGAGTGCTGCGGGTGCGGGTCGCCATCACCCAGCTCAAGCCGTCCAACCCGACCGCCAATACCCTGTCGACCATCGTTCCGGTCGGAATTGTTGCCGCCGGTGCGACCAAGGCGGTCAGCGGTGACAACCTTGGCACCGGCGAGGCCGGCACCGAATTCGAAATGCTCGACTCCGTCACCGGCGAGCGACTGGCGGCGGCGGTCGACAAACGTCAGGGCGGCAAGGGGGTGTTCCGCGGCAAGTGGGAAGACACCAAGGACGCCTTTGACTTCTGGGCCAAGCGTTATCGCCAGCGGCTCGACGAGGCGCGCGGGGTGAAGTAATCCGCCAAGCAGAG
This sequence comes from Desulfuromonadaceae bacterium, assembly GCA_041310635.1. Lineage (GTDB taxonomy): Bacteria > Desulfobacterota > Desulfuromonadia > Desulfuromonadales > BM103 > VAUL01. The sequence continues at coordinate 1,014 of JBFYXI010000055.1, forward strand.
CGGCAGATGCGGGGCAGGGGCAACTTTCCTGCCCCGCTGGTATTTTGGGGCGGTGCAGCCCCCGTTCGCCGCATCTTGGAACGCCATGCCGAAGCCGCCGCAACGCCCTGCTCCCGCTCCGGCAGATCCCTCCGAACCCCGGGAGAATCCTTCGCCGGGCCTCAGTCTGCTGCGGTCTCCCGGCAACGGCGGATCAGCGCGTTCGTCGAACTGTCATGACCGAGCACCGGTTCCTCCCCGCTCTCCAGTTCCGCAAGGATGCGCTGGGCGAGGGCCTTGCCGAGTTCCACCCCCCACTGGTCGAAGGGGTTGACGTCCCAGATCGCCCCTTGCGTGAAGACGCTGTGTTCGTAAAGCGCCACCAGCTTGCCGAGGATGTCAGGCGTAAGCCGGTCGGCGAACAGGGTGTTCGACGGGCGGTTGCCGGCGAAGACCCGGTGGGGGATCAGCCACTCAGGGGTCCCTTCGTCCCTGACTTCCCCGGCGGTCTTGCCGAAAGCCAGCGCCTCGGCCTGGGCCAGAACATTGGCCAGTAGCTGCTGGTGATGGTTCCCGAGGGGGTTGAGCGAGCGTTGGAAGGCGATGAAGTCGCAGGGGACCAGCCCGGTTCCCTGGTGGAGCAACTGGTAGAAAGAGTGTTGCCCGTTGGTCCCGGGTTCTCCCCAGTAAATGGGGCCGGTGGCATAGTCGACCGGCAGCCCGTCGAGGGTGGTTCCCTTGCCGTTGCTCTCCATGGTCAACTGCTGCAGGTAGGCCGGGAAGCGTTTCAGGTACTGGTCGTAGGGGAGCACCGCCACCGTCGGCGCGTTGAAGAAGTTGACGTACCAGACAGTCATGAGGCCCATGAGCACCGGCAGATTGCGCTCGAAGGGAGCGGTGCGGAAGTGTTCGTCCATCTGGTGGAAACCGTCGAGCAGGTCGCGGAAGTGCTCCGGGCCGATGGCGAGCAGGGTCGAAAGGCCGATCGCCGAATCCATGGAGTAGCGCCCGCCGACCCAGTCCCAGAAGATGAACATGTTGGCCGTATCGATGCCGAACTCGGCAACCTTGACCGCATTGGTCGACACGGCGACGAAGTGCCGGGCCACGGCTCGCTCGTCGCCGTCGAAGTGCTGCAGCAGCCAGCCGCGGGCCGTCCGTGCATTGGTCATCGTCTCCAGGGTCGTGAAGGTTTTTGAACAGATAATAAACAGGGTTTCCGCCGGGTCGAGATCGAGAACCGCCTCGGTGAAATCGGTGCCGTCGACATTGGAGACGAAGCGGAAGGTCAGGGTCCGGTCGCTGTAGTGTCTGAGCGCCTCGTAGGCCATCACCGGGCCGAGATCGGAGCCGCCGATGCCGATGTTGACCACGTTCCGAATGCGCTTGCCGGTATGGCCGAGCCATGTCCCGCCGCGTACGCGGCCGGCAAAATCGCGCATCTTGTCGAGCACGGCGTGGACCTGGGGGACCACGTTTTCGCCGTCGAGCCGGATGACGGCTCCCTGCGGAGCACGCAGGGCCACGTGCAGCACCGCCCGCTTCTCGGTGGCATTGATTTTCTCGCCCCGGAACATGGCGTCGATCCGTTCGCGCAAGCCGGATTCCCCGGCCAGTTGCACCAGCAGCCGCAGAGTTTCATCGGTGATCCGGTTCTTCGAGTAATCCAGGTAGAGTCCTAGGGCCTCGATGGTTAGCCGCTCGCCGCGGCCTGGATCGGATGCAAACAGCTCGCGCAGGTGCCGGGCCCCGATTTCGGCGTGATGTTCGACGAGGGCCTTCCACGCCGGGCGGGCGGTCAGGGGGGGAGTGATCATGGTCATGGGCGGCTCCTTGCAGGGTTTAAGACCGGGCCGATACGGCCCGGACCATGTCGTCGAGACTAAGCACAATGCACCCGGCTGGCAACGGGATATTTTCGTTCCGGCCGGGCCGGGCGACTGTCCCGCACCTGCTTTGCTTGCTGGACTGCGGGGCACGATTGCAGTAAGCTTCAACGTGTTGCGTGGTCCGGTTGTCCGGTGCTTCAAGGGCAATACTACCAGAAGAAGAGTGAGAGATGGCCAACATCAGTCCTTCCCGCGACCTTGCCCAGACCGTTTTCGCGGTCCTCGCCATCGGCCTGCTCCTGCTGTCGAGCTTCTGGATTCTCCGACCGTTCCTGCTGGCGCTGGTGTGGGCGACCATGATTGCCGTGGCGACCTGGCCGATGCTGCTCGGCGTCCAGCGCTTTTTGGGCAATCGGCGGGTGCCGGCGGTGCTGGTCATGACTGCCGGTATGCTGCTGATCCTGATCCTGCCTCTGACCTATGCCGTGATGACCGTCCTGAAACACATCGATACGATGAGGTTATGGATCAGGCAGATCGCCGCGGAGGGGTTGCCCCCGTTACCGGAATGGGTTGGCAGCCTGCCGCTGGTCGGCGAGAAGGCGACCGCCATCTGGGCCCAGGCCGCAGCGGCCGGGCCTGAGGGGCTCTCCGCTCAGGTGCTTCCCTATGTGCAAAAGGCCCTGACCTGGTTTGTCAGCAACGCCGGCAACATGGGGCTGATCGTCGTGCAGTTTCTCCTGGCCCTGGTGCTGACCGCTATCCTCTACGCCCAGGGAGAGACCGCGGCTCTCGGCGTGCGCAAGTTCTTCCGGCGACTGGCCGGCGAACAGGGTGAGGAGATGGTGATCCTCGCCGGCAAGGCGATCCGCGCCGTGGCTATGGGGATCGTGGTGACGGCCCTGATCCAGTCGGCATTCGGGGGGATCGGCCTGTGGGTTGCCGGCATCCCGGGGGCGATGCTGCTGACCGCGGTCATGTTCCTGCTCGCCATCGCCCAGATCGGGGTGGTGCCGGTCCTGCTGCTGGCGGTCGGCTGGCTGTTCTGGAAGGATGCGACGTTCTGGGCCGTGGCCCTGCTGGTGTGGAGCGTGCTGGTCGGCGGCATGGACAATCTTGTTCGCCCGATCCTGATCAGGAGGGGCGCAGCCCTGCCGCTGCTGCTGATCATGGCCGGGGTGATCGGCGGGCTGGTTGCCTTTGGCGTCATCGGTCTGTTCGTCGGCCCGGTGGTGTTGGCAGTGAGTTACACGCTGGTCAAGGCCTGGGTCAACCGGATTCCCGTCGATGAGAATGCGTAACCCGGCCGGGAAATTCTCCAACGGCAAAGGCCGCCCGAAGCCGGGCGGCCTTTGCCGTTCAACATGCTCCTTCAAGGGATCAGCGTTCCCTGACCGCAGTGGCGATTTCCTCGCCAAGACCGGCGATATTGCGCTGCTGGGCGGCCACCCAGGCGGGATAACCGGCTTCGGCGGGAATGTCGCGCAAGTCGCTGCGTCGGACCAGCGGCGGCACTTTCCCCGCCGGGTCGACCAGTGACCAGCGTACCGCCAAGGTCGCCTCCCTCCCGGTTTCCCCCCCCATGCTCAGCACATCGACGAGAACCCGGCAGGTTGCATTGAATTGCTGATCCCACGGGAAGATCGCCACCTGCTCGGTGCCGAGCCGGGCGGCCAATTGCTCGGCCAGTGCCCGGGCCAGGTCGCGGTCGACTCCCCCGCTCCAGCGGTGGAACTCGCTGAGCCGATAGCGTCCGTCAGCGCCGCCGGTGGCGATCTGCGCCTGCTTGAGGATGTCGGGGATGGTCACCGGACCGATGCTCACCGCCAGGGTGCTGCCGGGGACGGTCATCTCCGCTGCCGGCCGCTGCTCCGGGGCATAGAGGCTGTAATAGGCGATCTTCGGCGAGGCGGTGAAACAGCCGGCGACCACCATCCCGGCGATGACACAGGCCAGTGCCATGCGGACATTGCGCTTATTCATTCCCATTGCCTCCTTTGCCAAACAGCACCGATTCCGGCTGACGCTCAAGGGAATCCGTCAATTCCCGTACCGAGCGCAGCGTCAGGGTCAACTCCTCAAGGGTCTTCTTGGCGTTGTAGTTGAGCGGCGAATCCTTGCCGACCGCCCCCTGCAGTTCCACCAGGGTTTTCTGCAACTCGTCGAGGGTGGCCTTGAGCTGTGGCGCCGTCTCGTTATTCAGTTTCCCGGCG
>JBFYXI010000074.1:0-13950 GCA_041310635.1 Desulfuromonadaceae bacterium
TGCCCGAATACCAGGTCAAGGCCGCCTTCGTGCACAGTTTCGGCAAATACGTCATCTGGCCGAGTGCCGCCTTCGCCGCGCCAACGACACCATTTATCGTCGGTATCCTCGGCACCGACCCCTTCGGCGAAGCCTTTGTCGCCCTGCAGCAGAAAAACGTCCAGAGCCGCCCGCTGGAAATCCGCCGGATTGCCAGGCCCGGCGAGGCCCGCGGCTGTCATATCGTGTTCATCAGCCGTTCCGAGCAGCGGCGCCTCGGCGAACTGCTGGCCGGCCTCAAGGGGCTCAATACCCTGACGGTCAGCGATATCGACGGTTTTGCCCGCGAGGGCGGAATGATCCAGCTGCTGCTGCAGGACAACCAGGTGCGTTTCGAAATCAACCTGCGGGCCGCGCAGGCGGAGGGGCTCACCATCAGCTCCAACCTGCTGAAACTGGCCACCGCCATCAGGGAGTGAGGCTTTGCGAAACTTCGCCGGATTTTTCCGAAATCTCGACATCAGGAAAAAGGTCCTCACCGCCAATGTTTTGACCTGCACCCTGGCCCTGGTCCTGGCCGGCGCCGCCTTCCTGGGTATCGAGGCGCTATCGGTCAGGAGCATGCTCGAGCGGGACCTCGCCACCCAGGCCGAAGTCGTCGCCAGAAACTGCAGTGCCGCGCTGGCCTTCAACGATTCAGTCGCCGCCGAGCAGACGCTGCACAGCCTCGAATCGAAGAGCAACATCATCAACGCCTACATCCTCACCAGCAACAACCAGGTCCTGGCGGCCTACGACAACGAAAAGAAGCCCGAGGCGCAGGTCGCCCTCCCCGACCTCGGCCAGGCGAAGGGAGGGACCCTCGTCGGCCGCGTGATCAGCGAAGCCGCCCTTGCCGAACTGATGAACAGCCATGAAGGGGTACGGCAGGCGGTCATCGTCGACGGCGAGCAGCTCGGCTCCGTGGTGCTCTTCTCCGATCTGTCGCCGATGCACCAGCGGCTCGGCGACTATACCCGCAACGCCTTTTTAGTCATGCTGCTGGCGGCGGGAGTGGCCTACCTGTTTTCCACCCGGTTGGCCGAGCGTATCTCCCGGCCGATTCGCGAGCTGGCGGACACCATGCTCAAGGTGTCCGACGCCAAGGACTACGCATTGCGGGCCGAGAAGGCCGGCGACGACGAGGTCGGCACCCTGATCGACCAGTTCAACAGCATGCTGGCGCAGATCGGCGAGCGCGACCAATTGCTGCAGCAGCGCGGCGAGATCCTCGAGCAGATGGCCCACTACGACGCCCTGACCGGACTGCCCAACCGCCTGCTGATCGTCGACCGGCTGGGCCAGGCGATCACCCACGCCGCCGCCAGCGGCGAAAAGGTTGCGGTCATCTTCATCGATCTCGACCACTTCAAGGACATCAACGACTCCCTCGGCCACCGCGTCGGCGATCTGCTGCTCAAGGAGGCCGGCGGCCGCCTGCGGGAGTCGATTCGCGGCTCCGACAACGTCGGCCGCCTCGGCGGCGACGAGTTCGTCATCTTCCTGAGCGAGAGCAAGGTCATCGAGAACGTGGTCATCATGATCCAGCGGCTCGTCGACGGTTTCGCCAGGCCGTTTCTGCTGGAGGGGACCGAGGTCTTCGTGACCGCCAGCCTCGGCGTCACCTTTTTCCCGATGGACGGGGAAACCGTCGAGGACCTGCTCAAGAATGCCGACACGGCCATGTACAGCGTCAAGGCCCGGGGGAAGAATCATTACCAGTTTTTCTCCGCCGAGATGCAGTTGCGGGCGGGGCAGCGCCTCGAGCTTCACAACGGGCTGCGGCGCGCCCTCGAACGCCAGGAATTCTTCCTGGCCTACCAACCCACCGTCGATCTCGGCAGCAACGCCATTTGCGGCTACGAGGCCCTGTTGCGCTGGAACTGCCCGGAGAGGGGGGTCGTCCCCCCCCTGGAGTTCATTCCCCTGGCCGAAGAGACCGGCCTGATCGTGCCGATCGGCGAATGGGTCATCCGCGAAGTCTGCCGGCAGCTCCGCGCTTGGCAGGATCAGGGCTTCACGCCGGCGCGGGTCGCGGTGAACGTCTCCCCGGTGCAGCTGCGCAAGCAGAACCTGGCGGAAAAGATCCTGGCCATTCTGGAGGAGACCGGCACCGATCCGGAGTTGCTGGGGATCGAAATCACCGAATCCTGCCTGCTCAATGCCAGCGAGGAGATCATCGATGGCCTGTGGAGCCTGAAGAACCAGGGGATCCGCATTTCCCTGGACGATTTCGGCACCGGCTACTCGTCGCTCAACTACCTGCGGCGCATCCCCCTCGACTCGCTCAAAATCGACCGTTCATTCATCAGCAACTCGCTGGCCAACAAGGAGGACGCGGTCATTATCAAGGCGATCCTCAGCATCGGCCAGAACCTTGCCCTGCGCATCGTCGGCGAGGGGGTCGAGAACCATGAACAGCTGGCGTTCCTTCGCACCCAGGGGTGTCACGAGGTGCAGGGCTACCTGTTCAGCCGCCCGGTCCCCCCCGGCGAATGCATCCTGCTGACGGCGCCGGAGCTGCCCCGCCCTCCGGCCGGCAGCCCCGCCTGACCGACGCAACAGCCGCCAACGAAACATTTGCCTCCTTGCGCCTGGCCGGGTATCATTGCCGGTGCTTGCTCCGCTCCGGCGCCGGGGTGTCCGTCCCGGGCGCGCAGCTTTCCACCAGGTGCTATCAACCATGAAAAAACCCGTCGCTCTCGCCATCTTCGGCATATTGATCGTGGCCGGCATTCTGGCCGGCATCAAGACCCTGCAGATCGGCAAGATGATCGACCAGGGGAAAGCCTTCGTCCCGCCCCCCGAGACAGTGACCACTTACCAGGTGCAGCGGCAGCAATGGGATGCGCAGCTCAACGCCGTCGCCTCGATGACCGCCGTGCAGGGGGTGACCGTGTCCGCGGAGACGCCCGGCAAGGTCGTGGCGATCACCTTCCAGCCCGGGAACAGCGTTCGCGCCGGCGATCTGCTGCTGCGCCAGGACACCTCCGTCGAAGAGGCCCGGCTGCCGGGAACCGAGGCGGACGTGGTCTTGGCCAAGGCCAACCTGGACCGTGCCCGAGCCCTGCTCGCCGAGGATGCCGGATCCCAGCTCGATTACGACACTGCCCTGGCCGGTCACAGCCAGGCCGTGGCCGAGGTCGAGCAGCTCAAGGCGGCCATTGCCAAGAAGACCGTGCGCGCCCCCTTTGCCGGCAGGCTGGGTATCCGCCTGGTCGACCTCGGCCAGATGCTCAAGGAAGGGGAGGCGATCGTCTCCCTGCAAACCCTCGACCCGATCTTTGCCGACTTCACCCTGCCGCAGCAGTCGCTGGCCAGGCTGCAGAGCGGCGTCCCGGTGCGGGTCACCACCGACGCCTACCCCGGCGAGGTCTTCGCCGGCGAGCTTTCGACCATCAACGCCGAAGTCGATGCGGCCACCCGCAACATCCGCCTGCAAGCCACCATCGCCAACCCGAAGGGACAGCTGCTGCCGGGGATGTTCGCCCGGGTCGCGGTCGAACTCCCGGGGCGCAACCAGGTTCTGGCGATACCGGCCACGGCGGTGCTCTACGCCCCCTATGGTGATTCGGTGTTCATTGTCGAACCGCAGCAGGATGAGAAGAGTGGATCGACCGGCCTGGTGCTGCGCCAGCAGTTTATCCGGCTGGGCGAAAAACGCGGCGACTTCGTCGCGGCGGTCTCCGGGCTGCAGGGGGGAGAAACCGTGGTCGGCACCGGCGTCTTCAAGCTGCGCGACGGCCAGGGGGTGGTGATCGACAACCAGCTGTCGCCGACCTTCTCCCTGGAACCGAAGCCGGAGAACAACTAAATGCAGGTTCAAGGTTCAAGGCTCAAGGGTAAAGGTTTTTCTTGGACCTTTGATTGTTTACCTTTCACCCGGTTTTGCCGTTCATGAAACTCACCGACCTGTTCATTCATCGCCCCGTGCTCGCCGTGGTGGTCAGCCTGCTGATCATCATCGCCGGCATCCAGGCGATCCTCACTCTCAACGTCCGCCAGTACCCGCGCAGTGAAAACGCTTCGGTCACCGTGACCACCGTGTACATCGGCGCCAGCGCCGACCTGGTGCGCGGTTTCATCACCACCCCCCTGGAACGGGCCATCGCCGCCGCCGACGGCATCGACTACATCCAGTCGGAGAGCAAACTCGGCCTTTCCACCATCACCGTCCGCCTCAAACTCAATTACGACGCCACCAAGGCCCTGGCGGAGATCAGCTCCAAGGTCGATCAGGTGCGCCGCGACCTGCCGCTGGAGGCCGAGGTCCCGGTGATCAACATCGAATCGGCCGACAGCCGCTTCGCTTCGGCCTATTTGAGCTTCACCTCCGAGGTCCTGGAGCAGAACGAGATCACCGACTACCTGGTGCGCGTGGTGCAGCCGCGCCTGAGCGCCATCGACGGGGTGCAGCGAGCCGACATCCTCGGCGCCCGCACCTTTGCCATGCGCCTGTGGCTCAAGCCGGAACGGATGGCGGCCCTCAACATCAGCCCGGCGCAGGTGCGCCTGGCCCTGCGTGCCAACAACTACCTGGCCGCCCTCGGCCAGACCAAGGGCTCGCTGGTGCAGGTCAACCTGACCGCCGACACCAACCTGCGCTCGGTGGAAGAGTTCAAGCAGTTGGTGGTGCGCGAACAGGCCGGCACGCTGGTGCGCATCGGCGATATTGCCGAGGTGGCTCTCGGTGCCGAGGATTACGACACTGAGGTGCGCTTCTCCGGACAGACCGCGGTCTTCATGGGGGTCTGGCCGCTCCCCAACGCCAACTCTCTCGACGTGATCAAGCGCGTGCATGCCGAGATGGCCGACCTGCAGAAGGATCTCCCCGGGGGGATGCAGGCACGGGTGGCCTACGACGCCACCAACTACATCGACAATGCCATCAAGGAGGTGATCAAGACCCTCTCCGAGACGCTGTTGATCGTGGTCGTCGTCATCTTCCTCTTCCTGGGCTCTTTGCGTTCCGCATTGATCCCGGTCATCGCCATCCCGCTCTCCCTGATCGGCGGGGTCTTCCTGATGCAGGCCTTCGGCTTCACGGTAAACCTGCTGACCCTGCTGGCCATCGTGCTCTCCGTCGGTCTGGTGGTCGACGACGCCATCGTCGTGGTGGAGAACATCGAACGCCATCTCGGCGAAGGACTCTCCGCCCTGGAGGCGGCGCTGCTCGGGAGCCGCGAACTGGTCGGGCCGATCGTTGCCATGACCGTCACCCTGGCCGCGGTTTACCTGCCGATCGGGCTGCAGGGCGGATTGACCGGTTCCCTGTTTCGCGAGTTCGCCTTCACCCTGGCCGGAGCGGTGGCCATTTCCGGAATCGTCGCCCTGACCCTGTCGCCGGTGATGTGCTCGCGGCTGCTCAAGCCGGGGATCGAAGAGCACGGCCTGCCGGGTCGCATCGCCCGCGACTTCGGGCGCCTGCGCCGCTATTACGGCCGGCTGCTCGACGCCACCCTCAGCGCCCGCCCGGCAGTCTACCTGGTGTGGCTGGCGATCACCGGCCTGACCGTGCCGATGTTCATGATGTCGGCTCGGGAACTGGCGCCGGTGGAGGACCAGGGGGTCATCTTCGGCATCATCGATGCCTCGGCCAACGCGACCCTCGACCAGACCAGCACCTATGCGGCAGCCGCCAACCGGGTGTTCCTCGGCATACCGGAGACCGACTTCACCTTCCAGATCACCTTCCCCTCCTCCGGCTTCGGCGGCATGGTCACCCAGCCCTGGAAGGACCGTGACCGCACCGTCTTCGAGATCCTCCCCGAGGTGCAGCAGCAGCTGCAGCAGATCCCCGGCATCCAGATGTTCCCGGTGACCCCGCCGGCCCTGCCCGGCGGCGGCGATTTCCCGGTGGAGTTCGTCATCGCCTCCACCGCCGAAACCGAAGAGATCCTCGGCTTTGCCCGGCAGATCCAGCAGGCGGCGATGCAGAGCGGCATGTTCGCCTTCCCGCCGCTGATCGACGTCAAGATCGACCAGCCGCAGACGCAATTCGTCATCGACCGCGACAAGGTCGCCGATCTCGGCATCAACCTGGCCCAGGTCGGCGAGGATCTCGGCGGCATGGTCGGTGGCGATTTCGTCAACCGCTTCGACATTGCCGGGCGCAGCTACAAGGTGATCCCGCAGATCGAACGGATCGGCCGGCTCAACCCAGACCAGCTGGAGGATCTCTACGTCAGCGGTCCTGACGGCCGGCTGGTCCCGTTGTCTACCGTCGCCACCCTCAAGGAGAGCGTGGTACCGCGCTCCCTCAACCGTTTTCAGCAGCTCAACGCCGTGAAGATCAGCGGCGTGGCGGTGCGCCCCCTCGACGAGGCGCTGCGCTTTCTGGAGGACGAGGCGGCGAACCTCCTGCCGAAAGGCTATACCCTCGACTACACCGGCGAATCCCGCCAGCTGCGCGGCGAGGGGAACAAGTTCCTGCCGGCCTTTGCCCTGGCCATCGCCTTGATCTTCCTGGTCCTGGCCGCCCAGTTCAACAGCTTCCGCGACCCCTTCGTGATCCTCGCCGGCTCGGTGCCGCTGGCGATGTTCGGCGCCCTGATCTTCACCTTCCTGAAGATGCCCGACCCGAGCGTGGCCTACTGGACCCACGGCTGGACCACCACCCTCAACATCTACTCCCAGGTCGGCCTGGTCACCCTGGTCGGGATCATCTCGAAAAACGGCATCCTGATTGTCGAATTCGCCAACAAGCTGCAGGAAAGCGGCGTGCCCAAGCTCCAGGCGGTGCATGGCGCGGCGCTGACCCGCCTGCGGCCGATCCTGATGACCACTGCCGCCACCATCGCCGGGCATTTCCCCCTGACCCTGGTCAGCGGCGCCGGGGCCGCCGCCCGCAATTCGATCGGCCTGGTGCTGGTCGGCGGGATCTTTGTCGGCACCCTCTTCACCCTCTTCATCCTCCCTTCGATCTACATGCTGGTCGCCCGCGATCACACCCGGGACCGCCATCGCCAGCCGGCCGCATAAGCCGCCCTGGCCGCCGGCCGGCACCTGCAGTCCCTCGGCGGCCCTCGTTTCGATTGGCGAATTCCTCCGGCGCGGCGTTGCGGCCCACGCGCATGACAATTTTCATGACAGGATTTTTCGTCTTTTTCGTCGAGCGGTGCTATAATCGCCAGACAAAGGAGGCGGCACGATGATGCGCAACTTCAAGAACAAGGTCCGCGAGCAGTTCGGTCGGGCCGCCGAGGGCTATATCCGCGACAAGGGCTTCGCCACCGGCGACGATCTCGACGCGATGGTGCGTCTGCTCAAGCCGATGCCGGACGACAACATGCTCGACGTGGCCTGCGGCGGCGGACACACGGCCTTGCGCTTTGCCCCGCTGGTACGCAGCGTGGTGGCCTCCGACCTGACCATGGTCATGCTCAAGCGGGCCCAGGAGTTCGTCAGCGAAGAGGGGGGCGTCGACAACGTCACCTTTCGCGAGGCCGACGCCGAGGACCTCCCCTTCCCGGCCGGGGCCTTCACGCTGCTGACCTGCCGGATCGCCCCGCACCACTTTCCGGACGTGCCGCGGGCTCTCTCCGAATTCCACCGCGTGCTGCGGCGCGGCGGGCGCATGGCGATCGTCGACACGCTGCTGCCGGACGATCCGGAAGTCGCCACCTGGCACCAGGCGATGGAGAAGATGCGCGACCCGACCCATATCCGCGCCTATACCGAGGGCGAGTGGCTGGAGATGATCCGCACCGCCGGGTTCATTCTCAATGAAACCGCGATCTTTAACAAAACGCACGACTTCCCGGTGTGGGCCAAGCGCGCCGGACTCAACCGTGAGGGCTCGATGAAGCTGAACCGTTTTTTTGTCGAGGCCCCGGAGAAGGTCCAGGAGTACTTCCAGATCGAGACCTTTGCCGGCGAGGTCGAGGCCTACACCGATCGCAAACTGCTGATCTGCGCCAGCCGCCCGGCCAAGAAGTAGGCGTCGCTCCCCGAAAAAACTTCGCGGGGCGCCATTTGGCGCCCCGCGAACGATTCTGCCTGAATGAAAACCCGCTCTACTTCGCCGGCGTCATGGCGACAGTCAGGGCCTGGGTTCCCTTGTTGGCTTCGACAATCGCCTTGAACAGGCTGTCCTGAGCCAGCTTGGGATTGTGCCAGCCGTCGCTGTTCTCCGCCGTCCACCACTCCCACAGCACATGGGCGATCTCATGCTGCTTGCGGGCCTGGGCAAGAGTTTCCTCGGCCACGCCCTTCTCCTTGGCCTTGGCGTAGGTATCGATCAGCTTGACGATGGCCACTTCGGCCTCGCGCATCTTGCCGCGCGTGTAGTTCTGCACCGTGTAGATCTGATAGAGCTTCTCTTCGGCAGACGACTTCGGGTGGCAGCCGAGACAGCTGGCCTTGACGTGGTCCTTGGGCCGCACCACTTCGTGGGAGGTGAAGGCCTTGCCGGCCTGGTTCTTTTCCTTGGGCATGTGGCAGTCGGCGCAGGTCACCCCATTCTGGTCGTGGACGCTTCCCCAGTAGGTCTCCATCTCGGGGTGCTGCAGCTTGACCAGACTGGCGCCGGTGACAGCGTGTTTGAAGTCGCGGAATTTGAGCTGGTCGTAGTGGGCCAGCAGGTCGAGGGCATTCTTCATCGGGAAGTGGTTGGCGCGCCGGTCGGCCATGGTCACCTTGTCGCCGCTGACCGGTTCGAAGCCGCCGTTGCAGTTGTACTCGACGTGGCACTGGCCGCACATCAGGGTGGAGTTGACCTTCCCCTGGGCAGTCGGCGCCAGCAGGCCGATCTTGCGGAAATCATCGCGGAAGGAGACGGTCGTCATCAGCCCTTTGCCCTTGTCGGCGTCGTAGGGGCGGGCGCCGTCGCGCTCCACCGCCTCGATCAGGGCGTCGCGGATGACGCGCGGCTTGGCGCCGTGCGGATCGTGGCACTGGATGCAGCCCATGGGGTTGTGCACATCCTTGATCAGGGCATTGACATCCGAGGTGCGGTCCCACTTGGCCTTCTCGTCCTTGTCCCCGAGGAATTTCCACTTCAGGACCAGGTCAGAGGTCTTGCACTGCAGGCAGACCGGGTTGCCGGCCGCCGCCGAGACGTCAGGAGGGAAGAGCTTGTCGGGACCGTTGTCGACCAGCACGTCCCAGGTCTTGCCGGGACGGGTGTAACCGAACATGTCCTTGAACTGGTAGCGGCCCCGGGCGAAGCGGTCGACCACGAACTGGTCGACGACCATGAACGGATGGGAGCGCGGCTCGCCGTGTTCCTTGGTAAAGCCGTGCGGAGCGAGCAGCTGGTCCTGGTAGGGCGAGCGGCCGGTGGGCACGCCCTTCTCCTTGCGCGCCGGGGCATCGAAATTGACCCGGTAGAAGCTGTCGTACTGGTCCTTGTGGCAGCTGCCGCAGGTGGACAGCTCCAGGCTGGTCACCGGCTTGTTGGCGGGATCTTCGAGATGCTTGTCGGTGCCGGTATGGCAGGTTTCACAGCCGAGTTTGGCGTGCCTGGAATCCTTGTGCAACTGCTCGACCTCGGCGTGGCAGCCGAAACAGTCGGCCTTGTCGACCTTGGCGGCTGTTTGCTCTTTCATGTGGCTGGCGGCCGAGCCCTGAGCCGGCAGCCAGGCGACCATCGCCAGAATCAGCAGGCTCGTCCCCGGCAACACCCGCTTCCATACCTGTTTTTTCACCATCTCTCTCCTCCCCATGCGTCCGCGGCCTGCCGCCGCCGCCCCTGCCCACAGGGGCAGCCCATACAGGCGCCCAAACAATTAGCAAGAGCTTAACAGAAAGCGCCCATCACGCAATTTGACCTGGGTCAATTTCCTGCACCGGCACCTCCTTGCAAAGCGGCGTCCTGCGACGGCCCTGCCGACAGGGGCGGCGGCCCGCCCCAGTCGGCAGCCGGAAGCGACGACGAATGCCCCCGGCATCGTCGATTTGTCAGCCCGGGCAGCTTTGGAGGCTTGCGCGCCGCCGTCGCCCCCCCTATACTGCAGCGCAATAAAGACGGGAGAGAGCGATGAGCGAACAGTGGTGGGATGTACTGCTTTACGGAGGGATTGCCGGAGGGGCGACCTTTACCGGGATGATGATGATCCTCGCCCGGGAGGGGTGGAGCCGCCGGCATTCGGCGAGTCTCGTGTCGTTTTCAGCCGGGGTTCTGCTCGGCGTCGGCTTCCTGCATATTCTTCCGGAAGCGCTGGAAATGACCGCGCACGCCCCCTTGTACATCCTGCTGGCCTTTGTGCTCTTCTACTTCCTTGAGCACCATCTGCTGATCCATGCCGGGCATGAGGAACAGCACCACGTCAGGCTGACGGTTGACGATTGCCACGACGGATGCTGCACTCACCCCCACCCCTTGGGGATGGTGGCGTTCTTCGGCATGGCCTTGCACTCGGCCATCGACGGCATGATTATCGGCACCGGTTTCGAGGTCAGTCACGACCTTGGCAGCCTCGCGGCGCTGGGGGTGATTGCCCACGAAGTGCCGGAGGGGATCGCCATGGTCGCCATCCTGCTGCACTACGGTTGGCCCCGCCGCAGAGCGATTCTGCTCACCTCTTTCGTCGCCGTGGCCACACCGCTGGCCGCCGTGGCCACCTACACCCTGGTTCGCGGCATCGATCACTCAGTGCTCGGCGCCCTGCTGGCGACAGCCGGCGGCTCCTTCGTCTACATCGCCGCGTCCGACCTGATCCCCGAATCCCATCGCAGCCGCGGCCTGACGGCCTCTCTGGCCCTCTGCCTGGGGATCGCGGTCGCCATAACGGCAGGGCTGTTCGCGCACGGACACTAGCGCCGGCTTCGGCCAGCCGCCCGGGGGATGAGCTACCCGCCCCGCTTGGTCTTGCGCTCGACCTCCTTGCGGGCCGACGTGGCAATCACGTTGGAAACGTTACGGCTGCGGGCCAGTTCCTTGAGATCGCGCAGGGTCAGCTCGCTGACGAAGCGCAGGGCTTTGGGGAGCGGCGTCTTGGGGTGGGTTACCAGGGCTTTGCGCATTTCATAGTTTTTCATCCAGTCACGGTTCATGATGATCAGGCGCACCAGTTCGTCGCTGGCCGACTTGTTCTTGGCGACCATGAGAACTTCCCCTTCGGTGATCCTGCCGTTCTTGAGCACCGCGCCGTGCACCAGCTTGTTCGGATCCTTGATCAGAATCTTGCGCCACTCCTTGTCCCCGGTCAGGGCGACCTTGATCTTCTCGGAAACCTTGAGCTCCATGGCCAGCTGATATTTCGACAGCCCCTTGGTTTCGGCCTCCCGCAACAGCGCCGCGACGCGCTCGTCCGATACCTCCTCGACGTCCCGCGGATCGCCCTCCACGGCGGGGGGAAATTCCTCCGCGCGCTCATCTTCGCCGCCGGCATCGTCAGCCTGACCATCGCCGCCGGCGACTGGCTCTGCCCGGTCGCCTGCGGGCGGGACACAGGCAGTGCCGGGATCCTCCGTGACGCGGGGGTTGGCGAGCAAGGCCGCAACCGTTTCCGGGGTCAGACGGGCCAGCTGCCCGGCCAGGGACTCGAGCACCGGCCGATCCGCCCGTACGGCGAGGAAGTGCAGGGTCGCCCCGGCAACTGACGGATGCGCGATAACCCGCGCCATCAGGGCGACGTCGTCCATCCGAACCCGCGCCAGCAGGTCGAGCAGGCGGTGATGCAGGCCGGGATCTTCGAGCACCTGCAGGAGCAGGGCTTCCGGCAGGCCGCGCAGGGTGGCAAGCGCCGCGCTTTTCACCTCGGCATCGGCATTGGTGCACAGAAACGCCAGCGCCGTCAGCAGCTCGGCGCCGGCGAGGGGTCCGGCTCCCCGTGCGGTCTTCAACTGCACGTCACGGGGGGCGCCCGGCGCAACGATCTCCGCCACCTCGGCAGAAACCTGCAACCGCGCTGGGTTCGAATCAGGCGCACTCATCGACCAGCAGCCGGGATCCGCCGGCTCACCGGGTCTTGACCACTACGGCGGCAATTCCGGCGCGCTGCGCCCGTTTTGCCGCCTCAGCGGCGGCGGCCTGGTCGGCGAAACCGCCAAAGCGCACCAGGCTGATGGTCTGGGGGACCTCCACCGGCTCTTCGACGACGTTGAACCCGTGGCCGGCCAGCTGCTCACTCAACTGGCGCAGATTCTCCGGGTTGGCGAAGGTGCCGGCATAGATCCCGTACAGCGCGCCGGAACGCAGGGCGAAAGCCTCCGGGACAAAGGTACGCACCAGCGCCAGGGCTTCCTTGACCTGACCTTCGCCAGCGGTGCCGACGCGCAGGCGCACCATGCGGACCTTCTTCTGTGACGAACTGACCCGCGGCTCATAGCCGAGGCCGCGGATCTTGGCCTCGGCCGCCTTGAGCGCCGCAGCGTTCAGGTAGGTGCCGCCCTCGACCTGCCAGGGTCCGCCGGCAGCGGCAGTCGAAACCGCCGTTGCGGGCGGCGGCTGGACCGCCGGCTTGGGCGGCGGCGGAACAGGCACCGCAACCGGCTTTGCCGGAGCCGACGTCGAAACCGCCGCCGTTGCCGGTTCGGCGGCAGCCGGCGGGGGCGGGGGCGGGAGCGCCACCGAAACCGACGGCACTGCGGCGGCGGGAGCGGACGGGGGCGGCGGCGGGGGCACGCTGACCTGGGCCGGTGCGCCGGCTGGAGCCGGTGCAACCGGCGGCGGAGGCACGCTGACCTGGGCCGGTGCAACCGGCGGCGGAGGCGGCTTCGGCGCCGTTGCGACAACCGGCTTCGGCGGGGGCGGCGGCTCCTCCATCGTCTGGAAATAGACCATCCCACCGCCCGCGGCGACGACCAGCAGCAGGAGCAACAGCAGCAGCCTGGTCCTGGAACCGCCGGCCTGCTTGATGGTCATCGGGTATTCCGGTTCCTCCGGGAGGGACTGCTCCCCTTCGGAAAAAGCCGCGCTCAGATCCGTTTCCGGAAAGGCGTCATCGTCGAATTTGAACTCGTCCTTGCCGGACATGACCAGCCTCCTTGCCCTGAGTTACTCCTCATCGGCCTCGCGTTTGAACCCTTCGAGCAGCTTCGCCGTCAAGTGCGAGGGCACCTCGTCGTAGTGATCGAACTCCATGGTGAACAGGCCGCGGTCGGAGGTCATGGAGCGCAACTCCGGAGCGTATTTGAGCACCTCCGCCATCGGCACCTGGACCCTGACCACCTGGCTGGAGCCCTGCGGATCGACCCCCAGCACCCGGCCGCGTCGCGAGTTCATGTCACCGATCACGTCGCCGACGCAATCGTCGGGAACCGTGACCTCCATGACCATGACCGGCTCGAGCAGGATCGGATTGGCCGCCTCACACGCCTTCTTGAAGGCCATCGACCCGGCGATCTTGAAGGCCATCTCCGAGGAGTCCACCGAGTGGTACTGGCCGTCGTAAAGAGTCACGCGGAAGTCCTGCACCGGAAAACCTCCCAGCCACCCCTTGCGCATCGATTCGTGGACCCCTTTGTCCACCGCCGGGATGAACTGGCGCGGCACCACCCCGCCGACGACGGCGTCGACGAACTCGTAGCCGCTGCCGCGCGGCAGCGGCTCCAGGCGAATGTGCACATCGGCGAACTGGCCGCGGCCGCCCGATTGCTTCTTGTGCCGGTAGTGCTGATCGACCTTCTTCTTGATCGTCTCGCGGTAGGGAACTTTCGGCTCCTTGAGCAGGACCTCGACGCCGAACTTGCGCTTGAGCTTCTCCACCGCCACCTCGACATGCACCTGACCCATCCCGGAGATGATCATCTCCTTGGTCTCTTCCTCGCGCTGGATGGTCAGGGCCGGATCCTCTTCGGTGAGCCGCTGCAGCCCGGAGAAGATCTTGTCCTCGTCCCCCTTGCTTTTCGGTGCCAGGGCAAAGGAAATCACCGGCTTGATGGTCACCGGGTTGGGATAGATGATCGGCTTGGCGCCGTCGCACAGGGTATCACCGGTGGTCGTCTCTTTCAGCTTGGCCACGGCGACGATGTCGCCGGTCACCGCCT
>JBFYXI010000120.1:0-7748 GCA_041310635.1 Desulfuromonadaceae bacterium
ACGATGGCATGCGGCGTCAAGCCGCGCAGCGATTCGCCGGCGAAGCGGATCTCCCCGGCCTGCGCGGTCACCAGCCCGCAGATGGTCATCAGCGTGGTGCTCTTGCCGGCGCCGTTGGCGCCGATCAGGGTGACGATCTCCCCGTCCGCCACCGTCAGGGTCACGTCGCGCAGCGCCTGGATGCCGCCGTAGCCGGCCTGGACCCCGCGCAGTTCAAGCATCGGCCGCCTCGCCGAGATAAGCCTCGATGACCCGCGGGTTACCGCGCACGGCCGCAGGGGTGCCGCTGGCGATCAGCTTGCCGTACTCCATGACGCAGATCCGCTCGGAGATGTTCATGACCAGCTGCATGTCGTGCTCGATGAGCAGGACGGCCACACCGAACCGGTCGCGGATGCGTACGATCAATTCGTCGAGTTCCCGGGTCTCCTGCGGGTTCATGCCGGCGGCCGGCTCGTCGAGCAGCAACAGGTGCGGTGCCGTGGCCAGGGCCCGGGCGATCTCCAGGCGACGCTGGGCACCATAAGGAAGGCTGCCGGCCAATTCGTCACCCAGGTGCGCCAGCCCGACCTGCTCGAGGAGAGCATGACTGCCGGCAACGGTCTCCTGCTCCTCGCGCCGGGCGGCGGGATCCTGCAGAACGGCGCCGAGCATGCCGGTCGCGGTGCGGCAGTGGCGGCCGAGCATGACATTCTCCAGGGCGCTCATCCCGGCGAACAGGCGGATGTTCTGGAAGGTGCGGGCCAGGCCGAGGGCGGTGACGCGATGCGGCGCCAGGCCGTCGATGCGCTGCCCGGCTCTTCCCGGCAGGCGCAGGCGGATCGCCCCGGCCGTCGGCCGGTAGACCCCGGTGACGCAATTGAACAGGGTGGTCTTGCCGGCGCCGTTGGGGCCGATCAGGGCGACGATCTCGCCGGCACAGACCTGCAGCGACACCCGGTCGACCGCCCGCAGGCCGCCGAAATCCATGGTCAGTTCGCTGATTTCGAGCAGCGCGTCCATCTAGGCTCCCGCTGCGGGCCGGGGCAGGTAACGGCGGCGGCGGACCTTGATCAGCCCCTGGGGGCGGAGGATCATCATCAGCACCATGACTGCGCCGAACACCAGCATGCGGTACTCGGCCGCCGCCCGCAGGTACTCGGGGAGCAGCACCAGCACCAGCGCGGCGAGCACCACTCCGACCAGCGAGCCCATCCCGCCGAGCACGACGATGGCCAGGACCAGCGCCGATTCCGTGAAGGTAAAGCTGTTGGGGTTGATATAGGTGTTGCGGGCGGCGAAGATCACCCCTACCGAACCGGCCCAGAAGGCGCCGAAAGCGTAGGCGGACAGCTTGGTGCGGGCGACGTCCACCCCCATCGCCGCGCAGGCGATCTCATCCTCGCGCAGGGCGACCCAGGCCCGGCCAATGCGCGAAGCCTGCAGACGCCGGCTGACAAAGGCGGCTACCGCCACCAGGGCCAGCACCAGGTAGTAGAGGTAGATGGTGATGCCGGCCATCCCCATTTCCAGACCGAACAGCCCGGGGCGAGCGATCCCGGCGATCCCCCTGGCCCCGCCGGACAGCGCATCCCAGTTTTCCAGGACGATTTTGGCGATCGAACCGAAGCCGAGAGTGACAATCGCCAGGTAGTCACCGCGCAGGCGCAGGATCGGGAAGCCGAGCAGCAGCCCGCACAGGGCGCCGGCCAGGCCGCCGATCGGCAGGCAGGTCCAGAAACCGAGCCCGCAGACGGTGTTGAGCAGGGCGTAGCTGTAGGCGCCAACGGCGAAGAAGGCGATGTAGCCGAGATCGAGCAGCCCGGCCAGGCCGACGGTGATGTTCAGCCCCAGGCCGAGCACCACGAAGATCAGCGCCAGTCCCATGATGCTGGCCTGGTAGGTGTCGACCAGCCAGGGGAAGGCCACCGCGGCGGCGAGCAGCACGCTGAGCGCCGGACGGTACCAGCGCGGGTCTTCGAGCAGGCGCCCGGCGGCGCCCGCCAGCGGACCCGGCGGCACCGGCCGGTCAGCGGGGCGCCTTCGGCGCCAGGCCCTGCTCCCCTGCCACAACAGGCTCGCGGCAAAGGCGCCGGCACCGACCCAGCCCAGGCTTTGCCAGCGCCATTCGACCACGCCGTGCAGGGTGTCGACCCGCACCGCCAGCAGCGGCAGAGCCAGGAACATGAACCACAGGGCGGCAGCTGCGGCGGTGCGCAGGGACGGGAACATGCCGTTCACCGGCGCTTCACACTTTTTCCCGCACTGCCCGGCCGAGCAGGCCGGCGGGACGCAGGATCAGGATCAGCACCAGCACGCCGAAGGCGAACACATCCTCGTAGGCACTCGACACATAGCCGGCGGCCAGCGCCTCGGTCAGGCCGAGGACCATGCCGCCGAGCACCGCTCCGGGGATGTTGCCGATCCCCCCCAGCACCGCGGCGGTGAAGGCCTTGATCCCGGCCATGAAACCGATAGCGAAGTTAATCTGGCCGAGGTAGGAGCCGACCAGCACCCCGCCAATCGCGGCCAGCACCGAACCGGCCACAAAGGTGAACGAAATCACCCGGTCGACGTCGATCCCCACCAGACGCGCCATCGCCGGATCCTGTTGGGTGGCGCGCATCGCCTTGCCGATGCGCGTGTACCTGACCAGGACGGTCAGACCGATCATCAGCAGGGTACTGGTGGCCAAAATCACCACTTCCGCCGAGCCGACGATATGGGCCACCGGCTCCATCCAGGGGAACTCCGGGATCAGGGCCGGAAACGGCAGAAAGTCCGGGGTCTGGGCCAGCATCACGTAGTTCTGCAGGAAGATCGACATGCCGATGGCGCTGATCAGCGGGGAGAGGCGCGGCGCCTGGCGCAGCGGCCGATAGGCGATCCGCTCCAGGGTGTAGCCGTAGGCGGCGGCATAGACGGCGGCGACCAGGCCGGCCAGCAGCAGGACGGCAACCCCGGAATAGCCGTGGATGGTCAGCGCCCCGGCCACCACCAGGGCGACAAAGGCGCCGATCATGTAGATTTCGCCGTGGGCGAAATTGATCAGCTGGATGATCCCGTAAACCATCGTGTAACCGAGGGCGATAAGAGCATAGATGCTCCCCCGGGTCAGCCCGCTGCAGAGGAGTTCGAGAAAAAAAGTCAGTTTACTTCACCTCGGCAAACGTGCCGTTGCGAACCTGGTAGACAGCGAAGCCGACGCCTTCGGCATCGCCATGGGCGTCGAATTTGATCCGGCCGACGCTGGTCTCCACCAGGTTGCCCTTCAGGGCCTTCTCCAGCGCCGCATAATCGGTGCCGCCGGCCTTCTGGATGGCGGCGACCAGCGCCTGCCAGGCCGCGACCCCCTGGTCGAAGAAAGTGCCGGGTTCGCGCCCGTACTTCTTGAGATAAGCCGTGCGCACCTGCTGGTGCAACGGGTGCCGGCTGACATCCACCGGTCCGGTGGCATAGACCCCCTCGGCGTTGGCACCGGCGATGGCCAGGAAGCCCTTGCCCATGACCCCGTCGGGACCGATGAAGGGGATGTCGATGCGCTTCTTCTTCAGCTGTGCCACCAGCTTCGATGCCTCCGGATGGTAACCGCCGTAAATCACCACGTCGGCCCCGGCGTGGCGGACTTTCTGGATGACCGCCGAGTAGTCCATGGCCCCGGGGGTGATCCCCTCGAAGAGCACCACCCGGGCCGACTTCGCCGCCTCCAGGGCCGCCCTGGCGAAGTCGGCGAAGCCTTTGCCGTAGTCGCCCTTGTCGTGGAGTATGGCGACCTGCCTGGCCCCCAGCCGCTCAGTCACAAAACCGGCGGCCAACTGCCCCTGCTTGTCGTCGGGAGCGATGGTCCGGTAAAAGTTCGGGTAGTCGCCGCTGCGGGTCAGCGGCGGATTGGTCGCGGAGGGGGAGATGACGATGATCCCGGCTTCCCGGTAGATGCCGAGGGCCGCCTTGGTCGCCCCCGAACAGATGTGGCCGATCACCGCCTGCGCCCCTTGCGCAACCATGGCGGTGGCGACGTTGGCGGCAATCTCCGGCTTGCACTGGTCGTCGAGGACCAGCAGCTTCACCGGCCGGCCGATCAGCCCGCCCCTGCCGTTCAACTCGGCGGCCAGCATCTCCAGCGCCTCTCTGGTCGGGATGCCGTAGGGGGCCAGGTCACCGCTGTGGGCGCCGGCCACGCCGATGACGAGCGGCGGTTTTTCGGCCTGGGCCGGCACCGCCGGCAGCAGCAGCGCCGCGACCAGCAGCCTCGCCAGCCAGCTCTTCGTCCCGCATCCCATCATGTCACCTCCCGGCTGTCCGGCGCTGAGCAGCCTCATGAGACTTATAAATGAGCCTCCGCAGACGGTCAAGTCCACCCCCTTGCCAAATGCGTCCGCCTCGACGATACTTTGGCCCGACATCAACCCACGAAGGGAGAGCTGCTATGAGATGCCACGAAGTCGATTACCAGATTGTCGGAGATGACATGCAGATGGTGCTGGTCGAACTCGACCCGCAGGAAACGGTGATTGCCGAGGCCGGCGCCATGAACTTCATGGAGGAGGAGATCCAGTTCGAAGCGCGCATGGGGGATGGCTCCCAGGCCGACCAAGGGCTGGCGGGCCAGCTCTTCTCCGCCGGCAAACGGGCGCTCACCGGCGAGTCGCTGCTCATGACCCACTTCACCAACCACTCCCGCCAGGCCAAGCGCAAGGTGGCTTTCGCGGCGCCGTTCCCGGGCAAGATTATTCCGATGCACCTGGGAAAAATGCGTGGTGAAGTCCTCTGTGAGAAGGACGCCTTCCTCTGTGCCGCCCTCGGCACCGAGGTCAGCATCGCGTTCCAGCGCAAGCTCGGCACCGGCTTTTTCGGCGGCGAGGGCTTCATTCTCCAGCGCCTGCGCGGTGACGGCATGGTCTTCGTGCATGCCTGCGGCACCATCGTCGAACGCGAACTGCGCGGTGAGACGCTGCGCGTCGACACCGGCTGTCTGGTCGCCTTCGAACCGACCGTGGAGTATGACATCCAGCGGGCCGGCAATCTGAAAAGCATGTTCTTCGGCGGCGAGGGCATGTTCCTCGCCACCCTGCGCGGGCATGGCAGGGTCTGGCTGCAGAGCCTGCCCTTCTCGCGACTGGCCGACCGGATCATCGCCCATGCCCCCGGCCATGGTGGCAGTGCCAAGGGGGAGGGCTCGGTGCTCGGCGGGCTGGGGAGAATGCTCGACGGCAACTGACCGCCGGTGCACGGCCCCCTAAAACGGCAATTTCAGATCGAAGCTGATACGCAGATCGCCGGAGAGGGAGAGCGGGTCGGTGCGGCGCTCATTGAGCAGCGAGGGCTGCTCATGAAACCGGTAGCCGAGATTGAGGCTGGCCTTGTCCTCGACAAACAGGCCGACGCCGGCTTCGAGGCGATAGTCATTGGGCCCGCCGTCCGCCTGTGCTTCCGGCAGCAGCCGCCGCTCTTCGGGGGAGAGCTCCGGACCACGCTCGGCACCGAGATAAGGCGCAAGCGGCGTCTCGGTCTGCAGGCGCACATTGGTGCGCGCGGCATCCTTGTCGATGACGACTGTCGGATCTGCCGTCAGCGCCGGGGACCGCGGCGAGACGGTGCTGAGGGTGGGGTCGAAGCGGTAAATCGGCACCTCGGCCGTTTCTTCAGCCAAGGCCCGGGTGCCGCCTGACCCCGCGGCCAGCACCAGGATCAGGATCGCTGCCAAAGATTTGTTCACTTTCACATTATAACCGAAAAACCAGGCGGCGTTCCAACGCCCGTAACAACCCGCCGCCCGCCTGGCAGACCAGGCGGGCAGCGGCATGACCGGACCCGCGCGCATCAGCGCGCCGGGCTAGAGCGCTTCCCGCCCACTGAACAGGCGCAGGTCGCGCTCGGTCAACAGTTCCGAGTGCAGACAGCCGATCCGCTGGCAGATGCCGATGCACCTGGCGAAGGAGTTGGTCGGCGATGTGAACATCGCCACCAGGTGGGCGCCACAGGAGCATTCGTTGTAGATCGGGAACGGTTCGGCACAGACCGGGCAGCAGATCTCGACGACCTCCCCGGGCATTTCCTCGAAGTTGGCGAAGGAGCGCTCACGGTCGCCGATGATCGGGCTCAACGCCAGCACCCCCTCCTGACTGGCGGTGCGCAGCTTCAGGGTCAAGGCACCGTGGCCGCCGAAACTGGTCCGGTCGGAGATGATGCTGTGCCCCTTGGGGCAATAGCACTCCTTGACCACCAGATTTTGCTTGCGGTCAGCCTGGGTGATCACCCGGCGTTTCTGCGCCTGGTCTTCGCCGCACCCCCAAAAAAAGTTTTTTATCCTGAGCCACCCCCCTCGCCCCGAAGCGCAGTAAGATCATTGTAAATCAAGTCTCCTGCTGCGTCCAGTACCGAAGACGGTGTTTTATTCCAAAATCACCAGCAGGTCGCCCTGCTCGATCTGGGCGCCCGGCTCGAAGCGCACCTGGCCCACCACGCCATCCACCCTGGCCTTGACATTGGTTTCCATCTTCATCGCCTCGGTGGTCAGCAGGGTGTCGCCGGCACTGACCTTTTCCCCCACCGCGACCATCACCTTGAAAACCTTCCCCGGCATCGGCGCGCCGATGTGCTTGAGATTCGCCGGGTCGGCCTTCTCGTGGGACTGCTCGTCGGTTTCCGCCGAATGGTCCTTGACCGTGATCACGCGCGGTTCGCCGTTGAGTTCGAAGTAGATGTTGCGGTTGCCATCGTCGTGCACCCGGCCGATGGCGTTGAGCTTGATGATCAGCGTCTTGCCGGCCTCGATGTCGATGCTCACCTCGTCGCCCACATCCAGCCCGTAAAAGAACACCGGGGTCGGCAGGAAGGAGGTGTCGCTGTACTCCTGACGGTGGCGGTCGAACTCCTCGAACACCCCGGGATAGAGGACCGCCGAGAGAATCTCGCGATCGCTGACGTTATGCTCCAGTTTCAGCTCGAGATCCTGCTTTTTGGCGGCGAAGTCGACCGGCTCCAGCAGTTCTCCGGGGCGACAGGTCAGCGGCTTCTCGCCCCTCAGGATAATCTCCTGCAGCCGCTCCGGGAAGCCGCCCACCGGCTGGCCGATCATCCCCTTGAAGAAGTCGACCACACTCTGCGGGAAGGTCAGCTCCTCGCCGCGGGCGAAGACATCCTCCGGCTCCAGTTTGTTCT
Source organism: Desulfuromonadaceae bacterium (assembly GCA_041310635.1). Lineage (GTDB taxonomy): Bacteria > Desulfobacterota > Desulfuromonadia > Desulfuromonadales > BM103 > VAUL01. The sequence continues at coordinate 7,141 of JBFYXI010000120.1, forward strand.
GCACCATGAACATCGTCATGTCGCCGACGATCTTCGACGACGGCGTCACCTTGATGATGTCGCCGAACATGAAGTTGACCTTGCGGTACATCTCCTTGCACTCCTCCCAGCGGTGGCCGAGCCCCAAACCCTCGACCTGCGGCTTGTAGTTGGAGTACTGGCCGCCGGGGATCTCGTGATGGTAGACCTGGGCGGTGCCGGAGCGCAGCTCCGATTCGAAGGGCGCGTAGTAGGTGCGCACCGTCTCCCAGTAGTTGGCCAGCTTCTGCAGACCGTCCGCGTCGAGCTGCGGATCCCAGATGCTGCCGTGCAGCGCGGCCAGCAGGGCGTTCATGTTCGGCTGCGCGGTCAGCCCGGAGAGCGAGGAGAGCGCCGTGTCGACGATGTCGACCCCGGCCTGGGCAGCCATCAGCAGCATCGCTCCGCCGTTGCTGGAGGTGTCGTGAGTATGCAGGTGGATGGGGAGGCCGATCTCCTGTTTGAGCGCCTTGACCAGCTTTTCGGCGGCGAAGGGCTTGAGCAGTCCGGCCATGTCCTTGATCGCCAGGATGTGTGCCCCCATTTTCTCCAGTTCTTTGGCCAGTTCGACGTAGTAGCTCAAGGGGTAC
>JBFYXI010000150.1:0-3986 GCA_041310635.1 Desulfuromonadaceae bacterium
TAGCGGTTCATGCAGCCCCGGAAAGATGAAAAATTGCCGAATTATCTAATGGGTGTTGTCAAAAATCAAGGAAACGCAACGCATCTCCACGGTACCAGAGGCGTTGAACGACGATAGGTTCTGGTGAAGGACTTTCAGTAAAGGTCGTAGCGCAGCAGGCGGCATTCGAGCGGGCCGTTCCACAGGGGGATGCGCCGGGTGGCCTTGAGGCCGATGCGCTTGGCCGCCGACAGGTTGCCGGTGAGCAGCCATGCGGTCCAACCGGTCCAGCGCTGCTTGAGGGTGTCGCCGATCGATTTGTAGAGTGCGTCGAGTTCCCCTGCGTCCTTGAGCCGTTCGCCGTAGGGCGGGTTGATCAGCAGGGTGCCGGCCGCCGCCGGCGGAGTGAGCGCGGCAAACTCGGCGCGCGTCCAGGTGACCATCGCGGCACTCGGCAAACGTGCGGCATTGTCGCGGGCAGCCATCAGGGCTCGCGGGTCGCGGTCGGCGCCGACAATCGGTGCGGCGGCCGGCCGGCGCAGCCGGTGGGCCGCGTCACGCAGCGCCTGCCAGGTGTGCGCGTCGAAGTTTGGCCAGGACTGGAAGGCGAAGCTGCGCGCCAGTCCCGGCGCGGTCCGGGTGGCAAGCATTGCCGCCTCCAGCGGCAGGGTGCCGGAGCCGCACATCGGATCGACGAATGCGCTGGTGCCGTCCCAGCCGCTGTGCAGGAGCAGCCCGGCCGCCAGGGTCTCGCGCAGTGGCGCGGCAGTGCGTTCCAGCCGGTAGCCGCGCCGATGCAACCCCTCCCCGGCCAGGTCGAGGCTGACCGTGCAGCGGTTGCCGCTGAGGTGCAGGTTGACCGGGAGATCGGGGGCGGCGGGGTCGACGTTCGGTCGCCGTCCGTAGTGGTCGCGCAGCCGGTCGACGATGGCGTCCTTCCCCTTCAGGGCCGTGTTGCGCGAATGGGTCAGCGTCGAATCGCGCACGCTGGCATCCAGCGCCAGAGTCATGTCCGGGGTCATGAACTCCTCCCAGGGGAGATCGCGAACCCCGGCGTAAAGCTGCTCGACGGAATGACAGGGGAAAATCGCGAGCGGCTGCAGGACGCGGTTGGCGGTGCGCAGCCAGAGGCAGCTTCGGTAGCCGTCGGCAAGGCTGCCGCGGAAATGCACGCCACCTTGGGCCGGAGTGACCGTGCCGTCCACCAGCGGGCGCAACTCGGCGGCGAGAACTTCTTCCAGCCCTTTGGCAGTGGTGGCAAAATAGTCGCGTTGCGTCAAGTGATCACCGGGGCAAGTGGGGGCATTGACTCCCCGGAGGGCGTTGGTTAACGTAAGTCGTAAGCTTCCAACTCTGCCGAACTGCTCGGCGGATGGTTCGCAAACTCAAGAATAATCGATAATTTACGGAGTGGCAAGGAGCTTGTGTGCTGAAGTTTGATCCGCACCGCCAGCCGACCGCCCCCGGCGTCTACCTGATGAAGGATGCTGCCGGGGAGATTCTCTATGTCGGCAAGGCCAAGGATCTGCGCAAACGGCTGCGCAGCTACCTGAAGGCGGCCGGCGACGGCCGGGCCCAGATCCGATTCCTGCTCGAGCGGGCGGTGTCAGTGGAAACTATCGTGACCGACACTGAAAAAGAGGCTCTGCTCCTGGAAAACACCCTGATCAAGGAGCATCGTCCGCGCTACAACATCGACCTGCGCGACGACAAGACCTTCATCTCCCTGCGCCTCGACATGAGGGAACCGTTCCCGGCTTTCGAAACTGTCCGCCGGGTGCGGGCCGACGGTGCCCGCTATTTCGGGCCATTCACTTCGGCGACGGCGGTGCGCGATACGCTCAAGGAGATTCACCGCATCTTCCCGCTGCGCCGCTATCCGATGGCGCGCTGCCGACGGCGCTCGCGACCCTGCCTGTTTCACCAGGTTGGCCAGTGCAGCGCCCCCTGTCACGGACTGATCAGCCGCGATGACTATCGAGCCCTGGTCGAGGGCGCCGTCGCCCTGCTGGAAGGGCGTGAAGCAGAAGTGCTCGGCCTGCTGCGCCGGCGCATGGCGGCGGAGGCGACCGCGCTGCACTACGAGGCGGCGGCCCGACTGCGCGACCAGATGCGGGCCATCGAGCAGACCGTCGAGCAACAGAAGGCGGTGCGCTACGGCAAGGTTGACCAGGACGTCCTGGGGCTGTACCGGGCCGGCGGCGAAGTCGAGATTGCCGTGCTGTTCATCCGCCAGGGGCGGCTGGCTGGCCGGCGCAGCTACAACCTCGACTGGCAGGCGGAAGATGTCCGGTTGCTGGAAGAGTTCCTGCTGCGCTACTACGGCCGTGACGTGCCGATCCCCGATGAGGTGGTCCTGCCGCTGGCCATCGAGGGGCAAGCCGCCCTGGCCGAGTGGCTGGAGGAGCGGCGCGGCCGCAAAGTCCGGCTGCTGGTGCCGCATCGCGGCGAACGGGTCGCATTGCTCGCTCTGGCGACGCGCAATGCTCAGGAAAGCTGGCAGGAGCGTGGCAGCCGGCAAGCGGCCCGCGAGGTGCTGCTGGCCGATGTGCAGAGCCGCCTGCAGCTGTCCCGCCGGCCCGGGCGCATCGAATGTTTCGACATCTCGACGATGCATGGCCGGCAGACCGTGGGGAGTATGTCGGTGTTTGTCGATGGGGAGCCGGTTCCGGCTGAGTACCGGCATTTCCGGTTGCGCACGGTGGTCGGCGCGGATGATTTTGCTTCGCTCCGCGAGGTTCTGTCGCGGCGCCTGAAAAGGGGGGTTGCCGAGCAGGCGCTGCCCGACCTGGTGATGATCGACGGCGGGCGCGGGCAACTCGGCGTGGTTGCTGCGCTGCTCGCCGAATCTGGCCTGACCCAGCGCATCGATAGCGTCGGCATGGCCAAGAGCCGGGTCAAGGCCAACGTCCGCGGCAAACTGGTGGAGCGCAGCGAGGAACGCCTGTTCCTCCCCGGCCGCAAGAACCCGGTGCTGCTCCCGCGGGGCTCGGCCTCACTGTTTCTGCTGGAACGTTTACGCGACGAAGCCCACCGCTTCGCGATCAATTATCACCGCAAACTGCGCAGCAGCAACCAACTGGCCTCTTCCCTGACCGACATCCCCGGTGTCGGTCCGCAGCGCCGGCGTCTGCTGTTCAGGCAGTTCGGCAGCTTCAGTGGACTGAGGACCGCAACGCTCGCGGAATTGCTGGCCGTGCCGGGACTGCCCGAGACCATCGCCAGACGTCTGTACGCCCACCTGCATCCGGAAGTGCCTGGCGGGCCGTAGCCTTGCGGCATGCCACCGGGGGATTCAGGGGGGCTGGTCGGACACCCGTTCGGCAAGGTGGTTGCGCCGGGTATCCGGAAGCTCCCCGGTCAGTACTGCCAGATCGGGACGCAGTTGCCTGCATGATGGTGTAGATCAACAGGAAGCTGAGGCATACAGGATCATGCCTGGGGTGGCGGCTGCAGGAAACAAAAAGGCCCCCGAAACCTCCGGGGGCCTGGTTTCAATGTCGGGCGGCGCTTACTCCTTGGTGACCTGCGCATCCTCGACGATCACGCCATACTGGTAGCCGTAACCGAAATCCTTGTCGACCGTAAGCTTGCCGCTGATCACCACGGTGTCGCCAGTGTTCGCCATGGCCAAGGTCGTTACGGTCAGATCGTTGCTGCCCGCCTGGCCGCTGCCGTCCTGGATGTGCACCCAGTTTTTTCCCATGATGCCGGCGCTGAACTTGACCACCTTGCCACGGACCTTCACCGGTTTGCCGGCCAGTTCCGCTTTCTTCGCATAGATTTCGGCCACCGTCTGGTCAGCCTTGGCAATTCCCTGGAGGCTGACGCCGGCCGGTGCCGCCACCTTGGGGGCGCCGGCCGAAACCGACTGGCCGTTGACGGCCGGAGCCGCTGCGGGCATGCCGCCGGTCGGGGGATGGCCCGGCGGCATGGCGGCGGTCGGGGGGTGACCCGGCGGCATGGCGGCGCCAGCCGGGGTAGCGCCCTGGACCATCACGCCGGGG
>JBFYXI010000156.1:0-7315 GCA_041310635.1 Desulfuromonadaceae bacterium
ACTTGAGGGCGGTCCAGGCGATGCTCGGGCATGCCGATATTTCCACGACGCAGATCTATACCCATGTGACGCGTGAACGGCTGCGCCAACTGCATGCGCAGCATCATCCGCGCGGCTGAACCGGGGCGAGCGCCCCCAACGATGAGGAACTGATGAAATACCTGATACTGGTCGGCGACGGCATGGCCGATGAGCCGCTCGAGGAACTGGGTGGCCTGACTCCCCTGGAGCAGGCGCGCATTCCGCACATGGACCACCTGGCCCGCATCGGTGTCACCGGTCTGGCGGAAACCGTACCGGCCGCCTTCCATCCCGGCTCGGACGTCGCCAACCTGTCGGTGTTCGGCTACGATCCGGCCACCTGCTACACCGGCCGCTCACCGCTCGAGGCGGCCAGCATGGGGGTCGAACTCGGCCCGGACGACGTGGCCTTCCGCCTCAATCTGGTCACCCTGGCAGCCCACTACGGCGACCTGTACATGCAGGACTTCTCGGCAGGGCACATCTCCACCGAAGAGGCGCGGGAACTCATCGGCACCTTGCAGGCCGAGCTCGGTGACGCGACCTTCCAGTTCTACCCGGGGGTTTCCTACCGGCACCTCATGGTCTGGCGCGGCGGCCGCGACGACTGCAAGCTCGCCCCGCCCCATGACCTGACCAACCAAAGCCTGCGCCAGCACCTGCCGCGCAGTGCCGGGACCGAGCCGTTGATGCAGATCACCACTGCCGCCCAATTGCTGTTCAAGCGTCACCCGGTCAATCTCAAGCGCGAACAGGCCGGGCAGCTGCCGGCCAACTCGATCTGGCTGTGGGGGCAGGGGAAGCGGCCGCAGATGCCGACCCTGCAGGAGCTTTACGGGTTGAGCGGCGCCGTGATCTCGGCGGTGGACCTGATCAAGGGGATCGGTGTCTATGCCGGAATGCGGGTGATCAATGTCCCCGGCGCCACCGGCTACCTGGACACCAACTACCGCGGCAAGGCCCAGGCCGCTCTGCAGGCGCTCAACGAGGTCGACCTGGTCTATGTGCATGTCGAGGCCCCCGACGAGGCGGCCCACAGCGGCCAATTGGCCGACAAGATCGAAGCGATCGAGCGCTTCGACGCCGGAGTCATTGGGACGATCCTTGCCGGGCTCGACACCATCAGCCCCTGCCGGCTGCTGATCCTCCCCGACCACCCCACGCCGGTGCGGCGGATGACCCACACCAAGGATCCGGTGCCATTCATCCTCTACGGCACCGGCGGCGAATTTGCCCCGCAAGGTGCCGTAAACGGTTACAGCGAGCGCAGCGCGCGCGCGACCGGAGTGCGCATTGCCCCGGGGCACCTGATGCTGCGTCACCTGGTGGACGGGCGACTCTAGTTCCGGGAGACTTCCGGAGTCCATCAGCGATGGACCGGTGCCGTCCTATTGCGATAGGTGGTTGTGCATGCCGGTTTTTATGGTTTACTGATCTTATCAACCATACTTTCTGGAGGCGCCTATGAAACGCACCCTGGTTGCACTGGCGGGCATTCTCGCCCTGAGCATGACTCCGGCGGCTCTCGCCAAGTCGGACAAAAGTGGCGGAGGCGGCGCCGATCCGGCGAAGGCTCCGGCGTCAAGCCCGACGGCTTACGAACACGCCGACGAGAAAGCCAAATTTCTGCGTGACACTCATGACCTTGGCCAGCATAAGGGGCAGGGCGAAGAAACCGGCAAGGATAAAGACAAGGATAAAGACAAGGATAAAGACAAGGATAAGGACAAGGATAAGGACAAGGATCAAGGTAGCGACGAGAACGGCAGCAAGCAGAAGGAGAAGAGCAAGGAGAAGAAAAAGGGTAAGAGATCGGCCGGGGAGGATGAGTCCAGCGGAATGGCGCCGGCCTCCGGCAAGCATCAGGAACAAGGCGGGAAAGCCGATGCCGGCAAGCTGATGGAACCTGCCGCCAAGGGCAAGGGAAAGAAGTAGCCGGGTCGTGGAGAGGGCCCGACGTGCCCGGCAAGGAAAGCCGCGGGTTTTCTGGTCTGTTTTTTGACTTGCTATCTGCAAAAATTTATATGAAAATCTGACATAGCAGTTTGGGTGCGTCTCCGAAAAGGCAAAGCTAGAGCAATCTAGCGACGCAAAGCCACGGGTCCGGAAGTCCGGACAGCCGGGTTGTCGAAGAGGGGTCCGATGAAAACAGTATCTACGTACATCCCGCAGAGCCCGCCATCACCAGCGATGGCGGGCTCTGTTGCGTTTGCGGACTGCCACCCCGGGGGAAGCGGCCGACCGGCGTTTCAAGCCGCGCGAGATGGCGCATGAAAACGGTCGTTTGCGCCCGCAGGAAGGTGGCACCATGAAAGCGCCTTGGCGGTCGACGCCCGAGTCGGCACAACCGATGAACAAACGGACCCTAGTCATTGCCTGCGTGGTGCTGCTGGTCTACATCGGTACTCTGCTGCTGGCGAATTACCGTTCCCAGGTCGAACTCCGGGCCGCAACCCTGGAGAAATTGCGGCTCGATGTCGAAAACCATGCGGCAACGGTCAGCTATTTTCTGGCCGAGCGCCGCAACGACCTGCAAACGGCGGTCGGAGACCTGGAGCTTGCCGGGACTTTTGCGGGAAGCGCATCGGCCGCGCCCGGCCGCGCGGGGCAAAATGCCAGCCTGGTGCTGGCTGACCTGATTTTCCGGGAGACCCTGGCGAATAAAACCCTCAACGGCGAGCCGGTCTACGAACGCATCGCCTTTGCCGACAGCAAGGGCAGGCTGCTGGTCGATATTCCCGTTGGCGACAAGGCGCTGCCGCCCTGGGAGGAACTCCCCCCTGGCGCGGACGGTGAAGTCCGCATGCTGCTCGCAGGTACCGGGCCGGCGGCACGCATTGTCCTGACGGCCCCCTACTTCAGCAAGGGGCGCTACTCCGGCCAGGTGCTGGCCACGATAGCCCCCAATCTGCTCGACCACATGCTGGCCGCGGACGGTCGGCAAATCCGCAGGTTGCACCTGGTCACTGACGATGGCCGCCCGGTGACGGGAAATGGCGGGAGCCGGGTGCAGGCGGCAGCCTCCCTGCCGGAAAATTTCAATTTGCCGGCAGGGCAGTTCCACTTCTACGAAGGCCGCGATCGCGACACGGCCATTGTCTCCATGATGGCTCTCGGCATCACTGTCAAGCATGCTCCGCTGCAATTGGTCTACTGCGCTCCGGCGGCGGATGTTCACGGTGGGCTGGCGCCCTGGCAGCTGCTTCTGGCTGCCGGGTGCATGGCGACAGTCATCCTGGGCGCGGTCGGCATACTGATGCGGGTCAACACGCAGAACCTGCTGCTCAAGGTCAGGATCGACGAGAGCAACCGGCAGAAGGACGCCTTGATGCGCCAGAATTATGAGCTGGCCAGCGAGGTTGAAACACGCAAGTCTGCAGTCGAGCAGCTGAAAAAGCAGCAGCGGCAGCTCGAGGAGCAAGCCCTGGAACTGCAGATGTCCATGGAGCGCACCTACTCGCTGGCTTATTTCGACTCACTGACCGGTCTTCCCAATCGCGCCCTCTGCCTCGACCGCATGGGACAGGCGCTGACGGCGGCCAAGCGCAACCAGACCAAGCTGGCCGTCCTGTTCCTCGACCTTGACCGCTTCAAGGAGATCAACGATTCCCTGGGACATGCCAACGGTGACATTCTGCTGCAGTCGGTGGCGGAGCGTCTCAGATCCTGTGTGCGCGACGCTGACACGGTTGCGCGCTTCGGCGGCGACGAATTCATCGTGCTGTTGTCAACGCTTCGCCGGGAGAACGATGTCACGACCGTGGCCCGCAAGGTGCTCAAGGAGATGGACGTCAGCTTCAACCTGGGCGGACACGAGGTCTCCACTTCTGCCAGTATCGGCATTGCGCTCTACCCCGAGGACGGCGAGGATGCCCAGTCCCTGCTCAAGCATGCCGACATGGCCATGTACGCGGCCAAGGATCAGGGGCGCAACACCTTCGAGTTTTTCTCGCCGGGCATGGACCTAGACGCTCTGCAGCGCCGCGATATGGAGACCGGTCTGCGTCATGCCCTGGAACGAGGAGAGCTGTTTTTGGTCTACCAGCCCCAGTTCGACATGGCTAGCGGCAAGGTGCACGGTTTCGAGGCGCTGCTGCGCTGGCGTCATCCGCGCAAGGGGGTGCTCCTGCCCCGACAGTTCATCCCTTTGGCTGAAAGCACCGGGCTGATTCATGCCATCGGCGAATGGGTGCTGCGCACCGCCAGCGCGCAGGCCAAGGCGTGGCGGAGCGCCGGCCTGGAGAACTTTCGGCTGGCCGTCAACCTCTCCGGGCGGCAGTTGCGCCAGGCGGATCTGCCGGTCCTCATCGACCGTTGCCTTGCGGACTCGGCCCTGCCTGCAGAGTTCCTCGAACTGGAACTCAATGAAAAGGTGGTCGCCGACAGTGCCGCAGAAACCATCCAGACGTTGCAACACCTGAAGGGACTGGGGGTTACGATCAGCCTCGATGACTTCAGCAGCGGTTATCTGTCATTGGACAGGCTCAGGGAGTTGCCCGTCGACCGGATCAAGCTCGACAAGCGCCTCCTCAGCGATGTTGCCGGCAATCCCGACGAAGCCGCCACAATCGAGACGCTGGTCGCCATGGCGGCAGAGCTCGGCATCGAAGTGCTGGCCGATGGGGTGGAAAACCGCGCGCAGGTCGACTACCTCCTGCAGCGACGGTGCCGGGCAATGCAGGGCTTCTATCTCTGCCCGCCCATGGAGGTCGCTGCGTTGACCAGAAACCTTCTGGAGCGGTCCGCCGAGACCGAAGAAAGACCGTCGGGGGCCAAGGGTGGGGGAGTGATCGATGGGCTGTGGGTTGGATTGAAGCGCGACCAGGTGGAATCCTGCTGCGTTTCTTGAGTGGAGTTGTGAGAGGTGGAGAAGCCGGCCGGCCGTGCCTCCATAGCGCACGGGTCGAACGCTGGGTGACCTTGACAAACAAGAGCCGCAGTCTTCAAGGCTGCGGCTCTGCTGCGTGATTTGCTAGGTAAGCGAGACGCGCGCTCCGATCAACCGAGGTGAATTGATCGAGGTCAGGCTGTAACCAAAGACGGTCTACCTGCCGACCGGAGTGATGCTGCCGGCCTCTGGCGCTATTTGTTCTGCAGAGGGGCCGGTGCCGTCGGCATCGACTGCGCGGGAGGTGAGGTCGGCACCACCTGCTCCGGCATGACGCTGCCGCCGCCGGGACGACCCCAGAAGACGGCCAGGGCCATGCTGGTCAGCATGAAGATGACGGCTGCGCCCGTGGTCATCTTGGCGAGAAAACTCTGGCCACCGGTGGCGCCGAAGATGGTCTGGCTGGCGCCGGCGCCGAAAGCCGCGCCGACTTCGGCACCCTTGCCCCCCTGGATCAGAACGATGCCGATCAGGGCCAGGCAGACGAACACATGCAGTATCAGCAGGAGCATATCCATTGGTTCACCATTGCGTTTAAAGTTTGGTGTTGAAGTTCAGCGAAAAACTCTAGCACAAGTCGCCGGCGCTTGCAAAGCTTCTTGTCAGCACGGCTGGAAACGGACGATCCGCGCGAAGTCTCCTGCCTGCAGGCTGGCTCCGCCCACCAGAGCGCCATCGATGTCGGGCTGGGACATCAGCCCGTCGATGTTGTTCGGCTTGACGCTGCCGCCATAGATAATGCGGGTTGTTTCGGCCGCTTGCCGCCCAAACTGCTCGCGCAACAGGGCGCGCACGAAGGCGTGGGCCTCCTGCGCCTGCGCCTCGCTGGCCGTCTTGCCGGTGCCGATCGCCCAGACCGGCTCGTAGGCAACCACCAATTGGCCGATCTTCACCGGGGTCAAGCCCTTGAGACCGAGCCGCACCTGACGGCGCAACACGTCGAAGAACTGTTCTCCCTCGCGCTCTTCGAGGGTTTCGCCGATGCAGTGGATGCAGCCGAGTCCTTCCTCGATGAGGGCATGAACCTTGCGGTTGATGAACTCGTCACTCTCGCCGAACAGCTGGCGACGCTCCGAGTGGCCGACGATCACGTAGCTGCAGCCGACTTCCTTGAGCAGCCACGGTGAGACCTCGCCGGTAAAAGCTCCCGTCGCCTCCGGATAACAGTTCTGGGCGGCGAGGCGAATGGTGCTGCCGGCCAGGCTGTCCGCCACCGCATCCAGGGCGGTAAAAGGCGGGGCTACGACCACCTCGACCCCCTCCAGTCCGGACAGGGCGCCCTTGAGTCCGTCGATCAGGTCGCGGGCCTCGCTGCGGGTCTTGTGCAACTTCCAGTTGCCGGCAATCATCGGTATACGCATGGTTTCCCTCGGTGGCTGGTTGCCGGCAACCAACAACCAGCCACCAGTTAAGGTTTGTCAGTCAAGGCCGCGACGCCGGGCAGCAGCTTGCCTTCGAGGAATTCGAGAGAAGCGCCGCCGCCGGTAGAGATATGGGTCATCCGGCTTTCGACCCCGGCCTTCTTCACGGCCGCCACCGAATCGCCGCCGCCGATGATGGTCCGCGCTGCTGACTCGGCGAGGGTGCGGGCCACGGCCATGGTGCCGGTGGCAAAGGCATCGAATTCGAACACCCCCATCGGCCCGTTCCAGATGACCATGCGCGCTTCGCGCAGCACGCGGTTGTAGGCCGAGCAGGTTTCAGGACCGATGTCGAGGGCCATCCAGTCGTCGGGAAAGTCCTCATCGCCGCACACTTTGTGTTCGGCATCGGCCTTGAACTCGCGGGCCACGACGTGATCCCTGGGGAGCAATACGTTCACGCCGCGGGCGGCAGCCTTGGCCAGCAGGGATGCAGCCAGTTCGATACGATCCACTTCGACCAGCGATTTGCCCACCGGACGCCCTTCCGCCCGGAGGAAGGTGTAGGCCATGCCGCCGCCGATGATCAGGGTGTCGACCTTGTCCAGCAGGTTCTCGATGACCGCGATCTTGTCGCTGACCTTGGCGCCGCCGAGGACGGCGACGAAGGGGTGATCGGGGTAGGCCAGCGCCTGGCCGAGGTAGAGCAGTTCCTTTTCCAGAAGCAGGCCGGCAACGGCCGGCTGGAGCAGCCGGGCAACCCCTTCGGTGGAGGCATGGGCGCGATGGGCGGTGCCGAAGGCATCGTTGACGTAGATTTCCGCCAGACGGGCCATCTGCGCGGCCAGGGCCGGGTCGTTCTTGGTCTCCCCCTTGTGGAAGCGGACGTTCTCGAGGAGAAGGACCTCGCCGTCGCCCAGGGCTGACACCAGCTGCTCCACCGCCGGGCCGACGCAGTCGGGAGCCATGGCCACCGGGCGGCCGAGGTGGCTGGCCAGGCAGGCGGCCACCGGGGCCAGGCTGTACTTGGGGTCGGGGCCGTCCT
>JBFYXI010000166.1:0-6780 GCA_041310635.1 Desulfuromonadaceae bacterium
TCTTCGCGACGGAATTCCGCCTTGAGAGTCAGGCGGGGGGTGGGGCGGTAGTTGGCGACCGCTTCGTACCAGGCCCTCTGGATATCCATGGCCTCCCGCACGTCGAGATCGCCCGGGCGGATTGATCCGTATTTGCTGATGACTTCGCTATTGTCACTGTCCATGTCGAGGAGCCGGTAGCGCAGGTTGAGGGTCCAGTGCTGGCTGGGGGTGTAGGTCACGTCCGCCGCCGTCTTGGTATAGTCGGTCTCGGCGTCGACCGGGCCGACCGAGGTCAGGTCGGAGCGGTTCTCGCGCTCGCCGATGGTGAAACTGGCGCTGCCGACCAGCCCGCCGGAGGGGGCCGTGTTCAGCCGCAGGGTGGCTTCCTTCAGAGTGCTGTCGGGATCCTCGCTGTGCTCGTAGCTGCCAAATTCCCGACCGCGGCCGTGCACGCCGAACTCGTCGACCGGGATCGGCTCGCGGTCGCGGAAGGTCCGGTACAGCGTTTCGAGGACCACGTCGACAAAGCCGGCATGGGCATCGGCACTCACCTTGAACTCTTCGGTGACCCGGTCGATATTACGGGTCTTGCTCTGCATGTGGCAGCCGACGCAGTTATCATTGCTGACGCCGGGAGCGAAACCCTCGGCAACCTCGATCCCCCCCTCGGAGGCGAAGCGCAGCTGCTTCTCGCCCTTTTTTTCGTAACGCCAGTAGGAGAGGTTGACGTGGGCCGGGTAGTCCGGGCACTTGATCTTGACCTTGGCCTCGTTGATGTCGAGGCGCAGGCCGTAGTCGTCGCCAGGATTGTAGTCGGTATAGTAGGCGCGGAGGGCCGCCGCTGAGCCCGGCAAAAAGGCATCGGGGCGGCTGCCTTCGACGGGTGGTTTAGATTGGACGCGGGCGTCGTTATCGTTTGTCGGAGGGTCTATTGATCCGTTGTCGTAGGGGATATGGTCGAGGTTGTGGAAAAACCGTTCGCTGCGCAGGTCGAGGCGCAGCAGCCCCTTGGTGTCGAGGTGGAACTCGGCCTTGTAGTCATCCTCGTTGAGATAGTCGACGCCGAGGTCGAGGTGGTAGCCCCCCGTGTCGGTGAAGAGCTTGAGGTTGAAGAACGGGCTCGACTTGAGGCTGTCGTACTCCAGGGCGCGGCCGGGCGCACCGTGCACGCTGGTGCCGCGGTAGCCGACCGCGACGCTGGCCTCGGTATCGATCCGCTCGTCGGTTGCCGCCTCAGTGGTTTCGACCGTTGCTTCGTTCGTCTCCGCCAGCGCCGGCAGCGCCCCGCCGATGAAAAGGAGTCCCGCCATCACTGCTATCCAGATTTTGTATCCGTTCACTGTCGCCTCCTGGCTCCAATTGAATAATGACGAAATCGGCTAGCGGCCGACGAAGGTGCCCCGACCGTGTACGGTCGGGACATCGGTGCCGTGAATGGATGTGTGGCAGTCGGTGCAGCGGGTATAGAAGGCCTGCTTCATCGCCTTGTTGTCGAGAGTGCCCTGGTCTGACCGCCGCCCGTGGTGCCCGGCATGACACTGCATGCACAGGAACGGCTGGGCCACTTCGAGCAGCTTGTCGTTGGGGGAGCCGTGGGGGCTGTGGCAGTTGGTGCAGTCTTCGGTGACGTCGGCATGCTCGTAGACGAAGGGGCCCTGGTATTCCATGTGGCAGCGGGTACAGACGGCCTTGACCTGCATTCCCCTGAGGTTGGTGGAGTTCGACGAATTGTGCGGATCGTGGCAGTCGGTGCAGGCCATCTTGTTCTCCGGCACCGGGTGGTGGGAGAACTGGGCGAACTCCATCTTGACCTTGACATGGCAGCTTTCGCAGACCTGCTGCTGCTCATAGCGGCCCAGCTTCTGCTGCGGGCCCTTGTGCAGCTGGTGGCAGGAGAAGCAGCTCACCTCGTTCATGGCGTGAATGCTGCCGTTCCAGTTGGTGAGGGCTGCTGACGATGCCGCCGAGTGGCACTTCAGGCAGAGCATGGCCTGGGCCTGGGCCGGGAACTCGTCGAGGGGGAGCAGGGTCTTGAAGTCGCAGACCTTCTTCTCGGCGGCGTTGGCAATGGCCAGGCTCCCCGGACCGTGGCACGACTCGCAGTTGACCAGGGGCAGGCCGGTTTCCGCCGAGATCTGGTCGCCGTGCACCGACAGCCTGAAATCCTTGGCGACCTTGTCGTGGGTGTGGCAGCTTTTCAGGCAGTTCTCGTCACCGACGTAGTCGGCTTCGAGGTTGCCCACCAGGAACCGTTCGTAATCCTGGATCGGTGCGATCGGCCGGCTGAGCCGCAACTGGTTGAGGTCGGTACAGGCGACCAGCAGTCCTAGCGTACCCAGAAAGGCAAACAACAGGGAGAGACGGAACACCACGGGGAGCCTCCTGTTCTGTGCCTCGACGGCAGTCGCGACACGGCAATCGGATTAAAACAGCCAATGATAGAATGTGTTATGGCCGCAAGCATCACTCTGCTCACGCAGGCAATTCTCAGATTTTGCTCATTATGAGGAGTTTTTTAAAAAAAACAAGGGGATTAACGAGAGGTTATGCCGTTTTTTGCCGCTCTCGCTGGCAATCAGGCCGTTGTTCGGGTATAATTAAGTTGGAAGAGTTTCACGGAGAGCCGGACGCGACTCTCCGCTTCACCCTGGACGACTTGCCCTCCTGGTCTCCAGGGTGTTTTTTGTCGGGGAGTTTCAGAGAGCGGGTTTTTTCTTGCGGGTCTTGCCGGGCAGCGTTGCCGGAGGGGGCATTTCCCGCTGGCGCGCGGCCAGCGTCGCAAAGTCGTGGCGGGAGAGAATCGACATGAATTCCGAGCGGATATCGTGCCAGGCGCCATGTACCGGACAGAAAAATTCGCGGCCGCACTTGTTGCCTTCGATCAGGCACTGGTTAAGATAGAGGGGGCCTTCCTGGCTGCTGACCACATCGAAAAGGGTAATTTCGGCGGCTGGTTTGGCCAGGAAAAACCCGCCGCCAACCCCGCGTTGCGAACTGACAATCCCGGCCTTGATCAGCGGTTGCAGGATTTTGGTCAGAAAAGCCGGGGTGATCTCCTGGGCCCGGCAGATGTCTTTCTTGAGAATGATCTTCCCTTGTGGCTGGGTGGCCATGTAAAGTACCGCGCGTATGGCGTATTCCGTGGCACGGGTGATAATCACGCAGAATTCTCCAGTGGTTTTATCGCCTATCTGTAAGAGTTGAAATAGTGTTTTTCCGATCCTTTGTCAATGGGATAGTGCTGGGAAGCCCGCTGTGTCGAGGATCTTTGCCGGATTTTTTGCAGATTAATGAAATGAGCGGGTCACTTTCGATTGTCGGCCGCTTTGCCCCAAGTCCGACCGGGCCGCTGCATTTTGGCTCGCTGATTGCCGCAGTGGGAAGTTACTGTCTGGCCCGCCGGGCCGGAGGGCGCTGGCTGCTGCGCATGGATGATCTCGACGCCCCCAGGGTGGTGCCGGGAGCTGCCGACGAGATTTTGCGTACCCTCGAGGTTCTCGGCCTGTGCTGGGACGGCGAGATTCTCTGGCAGAGCCGTCGCCAGGAGGCCTACCTTGAGGCGCTGGAGCGGTTGCGGATGCAGGGGTTGGTGTACGACTGTGCCTGTTCGCGCCGCGAAATCCTCGCCAGCGCCCCCCACCCCGGCGAGGAGGGGCCGATCTACCCCGGGACCTGCCGGCGCGGCCTGCCGCCAGGGGGGCGGCCACGAGCCGTCCGCATCAGGGTAGCGGACCGGGTGATCGGTTTCGATGATGGCGTCTTCGGCCGGCAGGAGCAGGGTCTGGCCCGGGACGTTGGTGACTTTGTCTTGCGCCGCGCCGACGGCGTGTTTGCCTATCAACTCGCGGTGGTCGTCGACGATGCCGGCAGCGGCGTCAACCAGGTGGTCCGCGGTGCTGACCTGCTCGGCTCGACACCCCGCCAGATCTTTCTCCTGAACAGTCTTGCCTTGCCGGTGCCCGTCTATCTGCATCTCCCCCTGGCATTGCATCCCGATGGCAGCAAGATCAGCAAACGCTGCGGCGTTGCCGGCGACCTGCTGGCCAGCGGCAGTACCGCGATCTGGCGGGCCCTGCGCTGGCTCGGCCAGCCGGTCCCGGCGGCGCTGCGGGGTGCACCGCCGGGAGAGTTGCTGGCCTGGGGTGTCGCTGCTTTCGAGGTGGAGACAATCCCGCCCTGTCTGGAAATAGCCGTTGACAGCGAGCGAAAAAGCCGGTAAGAATTCAAAGTATCGAGTTCTTGACCTCCCCGAGTGACGCCCCAAAGCATACCGACTTCCTTTCAATACGCCGATTCCAGATAGAAAAAGCCCTTAAAAGACAAAGCTTCCTTGAAAGAAACGTTTACGGCATAAACAACAGCTGTGCGGCAAGCCCGCAGATGACAGACCCGCAATAAACTCACTGAAACGGACAATTTGCTGCCCAACCGACCGGCCGACCGACATTTTGTCGCAACGTCACCCCTTTGGTGATGCGCGGACAACGGGTGCACCTTGCCAGGAGACACGATGAATCTCAAGGAACTCAAAGACAAGAAGATCACCGAGCTAGCCGGAATTGCCAAGGATCTTGGTGTGGAAGGTGCTGCCGGGATGCGCAAGCAGGATCTGATCTTTGCCATCCTCAATGCCACCTCGGAAAAAAACGGCGCCATTTTCGGTGAAGGAGTCCTGGAGATCCTCCCCGACGGGTTCGGCTTCCTGCGGGCACCGGATGCCAACTACCTGCCCGGTCCCGATGACATCTACGTTTCACCATCGCAGATCCGGCGTTTCAACCTGCGCACCGGTGACACGGTCTCCGGGCAGATTCGCCCTCCCAAGGAGGGGGAACGTTACTTTGCCCTGCTCAAGGTCTCGGAGGTGAACTTCGAGGATCCGGCCGTGGCCCGGGAAAAGACCCTGTTCGACAACCTGACCCCGCTTTATCCCGACGAGCGTCTGACGCTCGAAACCACCCATGACAACCTGTCGATGCGCGTGGTCGATATCGCCACCCCGGTCGGCAAGGGGCAGCGCGCCCTGATCGTCGCTCCGCCCCGCACCGGCAAGACCATGCTGCTGCAGAACATTGCCAACTCGATCACCACCAACCACCCCGAAGTCTACCTGATCGTCCTGCTGATCGACGAACGCCCGGAAGAGGTCACCGACATGCAGCGCTCGGTGAAAGGCGAAGTGATCTCCTCGACCTTCGACGAGCCCGCCACCCGCCACGTCCAGGTCGCCGAGATGGTCATCGAGAAAGCCAAGCGGCTGGTCGAGCACAAGCGCGATGTGGTGATCCTCCTCGACTCGATCACCCGCCTGGCTCGTGCCTACAACACCGTGGTGCCCCCCAGCGGCAAGATCCTCTCCGGCGGGGTGGATTCGAATGCCCTGCACAAGCCGAAGCGTTTCTTCGGCGCGGCCCGCAATATCGAGGAAGGAGGCTCGCTGACCATTATCGCCACTGCCCTGGTCGATACCGGTAGCAAGATGGACGAGGTGATTTTCGAGGAGTTCAAGGGGACGGGCAACATGGAACTGCAACTCGACCGACGCCTGGTCGACAAGCGCACCTTCCCGGCCATCGATATCAACAAGTCGGGTACTCGCCGCGAAGAGTTGCTGATCGACCAGACCACGCTGCAGCGCATCTGGCTGCTGCGCAAGGTGCTCAGCAGTATGAACGTGGTCGACAGCATGGAATTCCTCCTCGACAAGCTCAGCGAGTCCAAGAGTAACCAGGACTTTTTCAACTCCATGAACCAGTAGCGCGACGGGGCTTGCATTTCCCCCGCGCAAGTGCTAATAATCGATACCTTTGGCGCCTAGTCGCCGCATCAACAGGCCTGTACCAAGCCAGGCCGCCCGGGAGTGACCGTCATGAAAGAAGGGATTCACCCGAAATACCAGGCCGTCACGGTGAAGTGCCACTGCGGCAACAGCTTTGAAACTCGTTCCACCAAGAAGGACGAGATCATCACCGAGGTCTGCTCGAACTGCCATCCATTCTTCACCGGCAAACAGAAGCTGCTCGATTCCGCCGGGCGCATCGAGCGGTTCCGCAGGAAGTACGAGCAAAAATAGTAAGTTGCAAGTACCGGGGACGGCCCTGCGGGGCCGTCTTTAACTTTGCGGCGGCCGCTGCGCCGCGACCCTCCCTATCCGCGTCCCGCCCGGGACTCGGCCCGGTTTCCGGACGGCGCGGTCCAGCTCGATAGCGAAGGGCCATGCGTGTCCTACTCCTGACCCACACCCCCGATCCCGAGCAGGTAGTGGCTGCCGCCGCGCGGCTCTGCTATTCCGAGGCAAGCATCGCCCAACTGCTGGAGCGCGCTCCGGAGCAGGCGCCCAGATTGCTGCGCAAGGTGCTCGACATGGGGCACCTTTCGGTGCTTGAGCACGCCAGCTTCACCTTCGGCCTCGAAGGGATCAGTCGGGCCTGCTCGCACCAGCTGGTGCGTCATCGCCTCGCTTCCTACTCGCAGCAGAGCCAGCGTTACGTGTCCCACCAGACCCCCTTCGAGGCGGTGGTGCCGGCCAGTATCGCGACTCACCCGGAGCTGGCGGCGCGCTTTGCCGGGCATCTGTCAACCACCCATGCTCTCTATCGCGAGCTGCTGGCCGCCGGCATCCCGGCCGAAGATGCCCGTTTCGTCCTCCCCAACGCGGCGGCCACCAAGCTGGTGCTGACCATGAATGCCCGTGAACTGCATCATTTCTTCGCACTGCGCTGCTGTCGCCGCGCCCAGTGGGAGATCCGGGCCATGGCCAGGGAGATGCTGCGCCTGGCCCGTAAGGCGGCACCGCTG
>JBFYXI010000197.1:0-3854 GCA_041310635.1 Desulfuromonadaceae bacterium
GCGTTCAGCGGGGCGCATCTCGACGTAGACCGGCTGCGGTTCGGCCACCTTCCCCAGTAGCCCGGTCTCCGGTATCAGCAGCAGGAGCAGGTGCAGCAGCAGGGAGAGCAGCAGAAAGCCGACAATCAGCAGGTTTTGGCGACGATTCAGTTCCATTCCAGGGTCGGCCCAATAGTTCCTTTTGCCGGTTAAAATTTCCATTATAGACAAACCCCCAGCATGGCGGACAGGGAAATCGATGGTCGCCTGACGCCCGCTCCGCAGCGGGGCGCAAAGAGAATTGACCGGGCCACCTCCCTCGGGTATAAGAAGAATAATTCTAGAACCTTGTTTGAAGGAGGCTTACCCATGCATTTGGTTGACCAGATCAAGGCCAAGGCCCGGCAAAGACTGCAGACCGTCGTGCTGCCCGAGGGATACGATGACCGCATGATCCATGCCGCCGGGCAGATCGTCCGCGACGGACTGGCAAAAGTGGTGCTGCTCGGCAACCCCGCTACACTCCAGGCCAAGGCCAAGGAGCTCGGCGCCACCCTCGACGGCGTCGAACTGCTCGATCCGAAGAGCTCCCCGAAACTGGAGACCTATGTGGATCAGCTCTGTGAAATTCGCAAGAGCAAGGGGCTCTCCCGCGACGATGCCAGGGCGCTGTTGACCCAGGACGACAATCTCTTCTACGGAGCGCTGATGGTCCGTCTCGGCGATGCCGGCGGGGCGGTGGCCGGGGCCTTCAACACCACCGGCGACGTGCTGCGCGCCGCCTTTCAGTGCATCGGCACCGCACCCGGGATTAAGACCGTTTCTTCGGTCTTCCTGATGATCACCAAGAATCCGGAGTTCGGTGAGAACGGCATCCTCTGCTTCGCCGACTGCGCGGTCAACCCGAACCCGAACGCCCAGCAGCTGGCGGAAATCGCCGTGGCCACGGCAATGAGCTGCAAGAGCTTCCTCGGTGTCGACGGCCGGGTAGCCATGCTCTCCTTCTCCACCAAGGGGAGCGCCAGCCATGAGGATGCCGACAAGGTGCTCAAGGCCCTGGAAATTGCCAAGACCATCAAGCCCGACCTGCAAATCGATGGCGAGCTGCAGGCCGACGCCGCGCTGCTCCCCAAGGTCGGCGCCAAGAAGGCGCCGGGCTCAACCGTAGCCGGCAAGGCCAACACGCTGATCTTCCCCGACCTGGATGCCGGCAACATCGCCTACAAGCTGGTCGAGCGGGTCGCCGGCGCCGAGGCCGTCGGTCCGATCATCCAGGGGCTGGCCAAGCCGGTCAACGACCTGTCGCGCGGCTGCTCGGTCGACGATATCGTCGCAGTGGCGGCCATCACCGCAGTCCAGGCGCAGGGGTAGACGGCAGAGACTGGAGCGACAGTCGGGGCTGGCAGCGTAGACGCTGCCAGCCCCTTTGCTTATATTGTGCCGGCAGGTTAAGGTTACCGGTGGCGGCAGACTGATGAGGGGGAGGGAACATGCTGACCTGTTGGGACGACGCTTTCCTGGAAGTTGCCGACGAAGAGGTAATAGCACTGCAGCGTTCGGTGCAAGCGGTCGTTTTCCGGACCCGGTCAGGGGACAGCTTCGAGACCCAGGCTTTTCTGGTGTTGTACCGCCAGGGCGAGGAGCACCTCTGCCGCGCTGCGCTCCACTGTCGGGAGCTCAAGCGCTCGCTGATCTTTGCCGTGACTGAAGCTGATCCGACCGAGCTGTTCCGGCACGGCGAAGCGGAGCTGCAACGGCTTGGTTTCGTGCTCACCCCGGTCAATCTCAACCTCAATCCTGCTCTCCGTCAAGTGGTGCTGCGCGATATCCCGCCGCTGCGGCGCCCCGCCGCGGAGGAGTATCTGCCGACGAAGCTGCGCGGCGGCGACCTGTTCGCGGAAGGGGATTCGCCCAGTGCCATCTCAAAGAGCGCGGCTCTCAAGCTGAACGCACAACGCCTGCTGGAAAAAAAGCTGGCGGATCTGCGTGTCGCTATCGAGCAGCAACTGCAGCCCGCGACTGTTTGCGTGGCGGCGCTGTCGAACAGTGCCGGGGAGATCGAGAAGCTGGCGGTCCGATGCGCCGAGGCGGAACGGCTGGCGGCGAAGGCGGAAGCACGGCAGGTGCATGTCGAAGAGCTGCTCGCGGCAGCTGAAACGCGAATTCGCGAACTGGAAGAGTTACTAATCAGTGCCGAGACCCGTTCGGCCGAGGAACTGCAGTTCAAAAAGAAGTTCGCCGAGTTGGAAAAGCGTGGCAAGGAACTGGCCCGCGAAGCCAAGGATGCCGAGGTCCGGATCAAGGCGGAAGAGCAGCGGCGGGAGGCGCTGAACAAGGTGCTGGCCGCCTGCCAGGAGCAGTTGGGCAGGTGTGAAGAGCAGCTGCAGGAGGCAGCGAAGGAGCATGCCGCAACGCTGGCCGAGAGCGAACAGCGCCACCTTGAAGAGGTGGCCCGAAGCACCGCCCTCGAGGCTGAACTGGCCGGCGCCCAGGGGCGGATAAGCATCGTTTCGGCAGCGCGCGATGAATTGCTCGGGGAACTCAAGGCGGCTCGCGAACGTCACAAGACCCTGGAAAAAGAGCTTGCCCGCACTAGGGAGCAGGCGGCGGGCGCCGCTGCCGCCGCCGAACTGGCCGGCGAACGTGACCGGGCGCACACGCTTGCCGGTCAGCTCGAGGCGACCAACAACAAGCTGCAGAAGGAGCTGACGGCGGCTCGCAAACGTGTCGATACCTTGGCGAAAAAACTGCAGGAGGCGGAGGCCGCCTCCGCCGTGGCTGCTGCCGACCAGGGCGAAGCACCGGCCGCTTTGGTGCAGACACTCGCCGACCTGCAGGTGGAGCGTCAGGCACGGGCTAGCCTTGAGGAACAGCTCGACGCTGCTCACCGGATGCTGGAGTCCCTGGAGCAGGCGCTCAAAGTGACCAAGGAGGCGGGAGCCAGGGCGGGCGGGGAGTCAGCCGAGGGACGCCGGTTGCGGGAGTTAAAGGCACAGCTCGACTCCGCCGAGACGCAGATGGAACAGGAGCGAATCGAGACCAGAAAGCTTGCCAAAGCCCATGCCGAAGCGCAAAAACGCGTTGCCGAACTGGAGGCCGCGTTGCAGCGGCAAGCCCAAATGCAACCTGAGCCTGCAGCTGCCCTGACGGCGGAGCCGGTCGAACCGGCACCGGCCAGCGCCAAGCCGCTGCCGCACGAAGTGCGGCCGGAACCCAAGCCTGGCGCCCTGTTCCGCCCCGACTGGGACCTGCAGGGGCTGCCTTGTCGGACCACCGACGAGGTGGTGCAGGCCTGGGAGTCGGTCTACAATGTTCAGCTGTCGCTGGAAGGGTACCCGTCCCAGTATTGTTCGGCCTACCTGGCGGTGCTCAAGCAGGGGCGCCAGAAGCGCCTGTATTTCCTCTTCAGCCTGAAGAAGAGCAAGCACGCGCTGGTTTGCGTTCCGTCGCAGCTGCCGGGGGATGATGCCGCCCTGCGCAAGGTCATCGCCGAAGGGCAGAAATATCTGAAGAAAAGCGGGTTTGAACTCGAGCCAATTGCACCGGACCAGGTCGCCAGCGTCCTCGGCGGGTATTTCCTCAAGGAGTAGCTGCGGCTGGCCGGGCGCCAGACCACAACAGGCAAGGGCCGGCGAGTTTCCGCCGGCCCTTGCCTGTCTTGACGCTGCCGATGCCGCTGCGAATTACGATTACTTGCGCTGGAACTCCGGCGAACAGAAGCTGTAAATGAAATTCATGTGGTCAGTGTAGGTGCCATCGAGAATGGCCACCACGTCCTCGGTAAACACCAGTTCCTCGTCAGTCGGGATGACAAACACCTTGACCGGCGAATCGGGGGTGGTGACTATGCTCTCTCTTTTGCGGGTCGCTGTGTT
>JBFYXI010000212.1:0-7408 GCA_041310635.1 Desulfuromonadaceae bacterium
CTTACCGGTGGCGTGGCTCGGGTCGACCACGATCGGAAGGTGACTCATCTAGAGGATCAGAGGTAACACTGACAGGTCCAGGGTGTTGAGCGTGGCCCGCTCGAAGGTGCGGATACCCCGCTCACAGAGGATCACCCGCGGGTTCCCCTCGGCGAGGATATATTCGGCGGCGGAGAGAAACTCCTCGATGGTCGCGCTCATGCCGCGCTTGAGCAGAACCGGGTGCGAACGCTTGCCGACCTCCTTGAGCAGGTCGAAATTCTGCATGTTGCGCGCGCCGATCTGCAATACGTCGGCGTAGCGGCAGACCGTATCCAGCTGTTCGATGCGCATCACCTCGGTAATCACCGGTAATCCCGCCGCATCGCCGGCCTGGCGCAGGTACTTCAACCCCTCGTAGCCCAGCCCCTGGAAACTGTGCGGCCCGGTACGCGGCTTGAACGCCCCGCCGCGCAGCATGTGCGCCCCGGCCGCCTTGACCAGGTGCGCCGCCGCCAGCATCTGGGCTTCGCTCTCCACCGAACAGGGGCCGGCGATGATCACCGGCGGCTGGCCGTTACCGAAGCGCACCCCCCCCGCCTCGATGAGCGACGGTTCGGGGTGGAAATCCCGCGACACCAGCTTATACGGCTTGCTGACGTGGATGACTTCGCGCACGCCGGGCAGATCACGAATCGTGCTGTCATCGACATAGCCCTCGTTGCCGAGGACGCCGATGGCAGTCCGCTCGCTCCCGGGAATCGGCTGGGCAATCAGCCCCATCGCCTTGACCGCGGCAACCACAGCCTCGACTTGGGGATCGCTTGCCGCATGGTGCATGACGATCAGCATGGGTTGTTCCTTCCTGAGCTTGACGGTAGCATTTGTGCCGGCACTGTCCGGAACTGTTAGAGTAGTCGTCGGGACCGCCGATTTCAAGCTCTTTGCAGCAGACTCTTGGCCCCAGCGGCCATTTCCGGTATTTTGCATAGGCATTCCGGTGACAACCGCTTTCCGGAAAGGAGTCGCACCGTGCACCTGCCCTTGGTAATCATTCTGCTGGCCGCCCTGCTCTGCCCCGCCCCGGCAGCCGCGCAGCCCACTGTCGAGGCTCAGGCGCGCCGACTGCTCAATTCCCAGGGCTGCAAGGCCTGCCACCTGATCGACGGCGCAGGCGGCAGCACCGGGCCCGACCTGAGCAAAGTCGGCGCCCGCCTCTCCAAGGAACAGCTCCACAGCCTTTTGGTCAACCGGCGACACCGGCATGCCGCCGGGCGGATCGCCGACTTCAGCCATCTGCAGAGCGAAGAGCTCGAAGCCCTGGCAACATTTTTGAGCCAGCGCCAATGACCCCGCCCGGTCACGATAGAGCCGATGTCAGACAACTTCACCAGGAGCGGCCGCGGGTGCAGCGGGTCATCCCGATTGTCTCCCCGTGCTTCATTCCGGTCGAGCACCTGCCGCTGCCATTCGACGGGTCCGCCGTTTTCGGCCGGTCTGCACCGCTGGCCGTGGAGATCGGCTGCGGCACCGGTCATTTCATCCTGGAACGCGCCCGGCAACAGCCGGGAACCGATTTTCTGGCGATCGACATCTACAACAAGGGGTGCCTGAAAACCTGCCGCAAGCTCGAGGCGGCCGGCATCGGCAACGTCCGGGTGCTGCGCATCGAAGCCCGCGAGCTGCTGGACAGAGCCATTCCCGACGCAACCCTGCAGGCCATCTACATCAACTGTCCCGATCCGTGGCCGAAGCAGCGGCACCGCGAGCGGCGCCTGGTCAACCAGGAGTTTCTGGAACTCGCCCTGCATCGCCTGGCTCCGGGTGGCGAGCTGTTTTTCAGCAGCGACCAGCGCGATTATGTCGAACAGGTCGCCGCGCTGCTGGCCGGCATCCCCGCTCTCCGCAACCAGTTGCCCGCACCTTTCGTTCACGCCCTGCCGGGATATCCCCTCTCCAAGTACATGCGCCGGTTTCTCGACCAGGGGTTGCCCATGCATTTCGTCCATGCCCGGCGCGACCCCGCGATCCCGCTCCCGTCACGGCCAGCTCCGGAGTCGGCCCGCGGCTTCCGGTCACGGCGCCACGGCAGCAGTCATGAGTAGCTACCTGACGGCGGCGCTCCCCGGCACCGGCGGCACTCTGCGCATGGAGCCGGCTGACTTTTTTGTGGAGGAAATCCCTCTCTACGAAGCCTGCGGGGAAGGGGCGCACCTGTACCTGTCCATCGAAAAGAGCGGCATCACCACCTTCGAGCTGCTGCGCCAGCTGGCCCGCGCCCTGAACTGCCCGGAACGCGATATCGGCTACGCCGGCCTCAAGGACGCCCGGGCCGTAACCCGCCAGACCGTGTCAGTGCCGCTGCGCCGCCCCCAGGACGTCGCCGGGCTGGAACTGCGCGGCGCCCGCATCCTCGCCGCCCGTTGCCACCACAACAAGCTGCGGCTCGGCCATCTGGCCGGCAACCGCTTCCGCATCCGCATCCAGCGGCCCGTTGCGGAGGCTCTCAGCCGGGCCGAGGCGATTCTCGCCGTACTCCAGCAGAGCGGTGTGCCTAATCGTTTCGGCGACCAGCGTTACGGCGTGCTGGGCAACTCCCATCGCATCGGCCGGGCGCTCCTGAGCGGCGACTTTGCCGGCGCCGCCCGGGAGATCGTCGGCGATCCCGCCGAGATTCTGCATCCCGACTGGCGCGCCGCGGCCTTGGCCTACCGCGCCGGCGACCTGCAGACGGCACTGGCCCGCCTGCCGCGCCATTGCCATCCGGAGCAGCGGCTCCTCGAAGCGCTGCACGCCGGCCGTTCACCGCACCAGGCGGTGCTGGTCCTCCCCCGCAAGCTGTTGCGTCTCTACCTGTCGGCCTATCAATCGTCCCTGTTCGACCGGCTGGTTGATCTGCGCCTCGCGGCGCTGAGGGAACTCTGGCCCGGCGACCTCGCCTGGAAGCATGTCAACGGTGCCAGCTTCGAAGTCCTCGATGCAGCGGTCGAGCAGCCCCGCGCCGACGCCTTCGAAATCAGCCCGACCGCTCCGCTGTTCGGCTGCAAGGTGCGGCTGGCCGGTGGCCAGGCCGGCCAGCTCGAACGCCGCCTGCTTGACGAGGAAGGGCTGACGCTGGAGGCTTTCCGCCTTTCCGGCGGGTTGACCATGGACGGAGAGCGGCGGCCGCTGCGAGTGCCCCTCGCCGAGGTGACGACGGCTGCGGACGGCGACGATCTGTTGCTGGCTTTCCGGCTGCCCCGGGGGAGCTTCGCTACGGCGGTGCTGCACGAGGTTATGAAAACCGCGACTGCGCCCGCAGCATTGGCGGATGTATTAGATTAACTTTTTCTGTTAGAATGGCTCCGCAATTCGCCATCTACGTCGTTCGCCATCATGGAGGAGGGTCATGCCCCCGGAACCCCCGCAACATCCCGCCGACGATCTGCGGGTCAATTTCTTCCGCCCCCGCCGCGGCTTCATGCGCCGCGAGGTCACCATTATCTGGATCACCCTCACCGCCTGGGCCCTGTTGACTTTCGGTTTCCCGCTCTATTTGGTGTTCTGCCCCCAGGCACGCCTGCCCGACCGGATCATCTTCGGCATGCCGTTTCATTACTGGTTCAGCGGACAGTTCCTGATTCTCTGGTTCATTCTCGTGAGTTTCGTCTTCAACCTGCTGCGCGACTGGATCACGGACAGTTCCCGCCGGCGCCGCCAGGAAGGGGTATAGCATGTTCGGAGAGCTCAAAATCCTGCCGATCCTGGTTCTGGCTGCCGCCCTGGGCCTGTCTCTGGTCGCCGGCCTGTTCAGCCGCCGCCAGGCGGAACGGGCCTACGGGGTCAGCGGCCGCCAGGCCGGCCACGCCAGCATCGGCGCCGCCATCGCCTCCAACTGGATGAGCGCGGCGTCCTTTCTCGGCATTGCCGGGGTGTTCTACGTCCAGGGCTATTTCGCCTTTGCCTACATCCTCGGCTGGACCGGCGGCTACGTCCTGCTCCTGGTGCTGATGGGCTGCCAGATCCGTCGATTCGGTAAGTACACGGCGCCGGACTTTGTCGAGGCCCGCTACGATTCTTCGCTGGCCCGGATCTGTTCAGCGGTGATCGCCATTCTCATCACCCTGATCTACTGCGTCGCCCAGTACAAGGGGATCGGCCTGATCTTCGCCTGGCTGTTCGGCATCGACTACACCGGGGCCCTGCTGCTGGGTACCGGCGTGGCACTGAGCTACCTGGTGGTGGCCGGTTCGCTTGGCGCCTCCCGCAACCAGCAGCTGCACTACGTGACGCTGATCCTCTGTTTCGTTATCCCGCTGATGCTGATCGCCAAGCAGCTCGGCTACCCCTGGCTGCTGCCGCAGCTCAGCTACGGCGCGGCACTGCAAGAACTCCCCCAGGAAACGGTGCGTGACTATCTCGATCCATGGGCATTCGGATCGCCCTACCACTGGATCGCCCTGAGCTTCACGCTGATGGTCGGCACGGCGGGACTCCCCCATGTCCTGTCGCGCTTCTATACAGTGCCCAACACCCGCGACGCCCGTTGGGGAGTTGTCTGGGGACTGTTCTTCATCGGCCTGCTCTACTGGAGCGCCCCGGCTTTCGGCGCCTTTGCCAAGGCCTGGCAGGCCCGTTCCGGCGTGACCATGGACGCGGCGGAAGCCGGCTGGCTCGCCGACCTGATCGTGATCAAGGCCGGCGAATGGGTAGGAATTCCGGAACTCCTGATCGGCCTGCTGGCGGCCGGAGGCATCCTCGCGGCGTTCAGCACCATCACCGGGCTGCTGATCACCGGGGCCGGCGCCTTTGCCTACGACATCTATTACCGCCTGATCAACCCACGGGCCAGCGAACGACACCTGCTCAAAGTGGCCAAGGGAGTAACCCTGCTGCTGGCCGTCCTGATCCTGATCATCGCCGTCAACCCGCCGGGGCTGATTGCGGAAATCACCGCGGTCGCCTTCGCTCTCGCCGGCAATACCCTCTTCCCGGTGTTCCTGCTCGGCATCTGGTGGGACCGGGCCAACAAATACGGAGCGGTCAGCGGCATGCTGGCGGGGATCGTCCTGACCTTCCTGCCGGTGTTGGCGGGACATCTCATCCCCGGGCTGCGCGAGTGGCTGCCCCCCACGGCATCGGCCTTGATCGGCGCCCCCCTGGTGATCCTGATCATCATCGTGGTATCGCTGCTGACGCCGCCGCCGCCGGAGTCGGTGCGGCGCTTCCTGGTTGAAAAGGTCCACAGCCCCTGATAGAAATATAATAACGTTTTAAAAACAACCAGCAGCGGAATGCAATGAAGCTGATTTTTTCCGCCGGCAGTCTCTACACTCTGCCGGCCCCCAAGGTTTTCGAGCTGGCTCGCGAGGTCGGGTTCGACGGCATGGAAGTCATCATCAACCATGACTTCAGCACCGTGAACCACCTCAGATACCTGCGTACCCTGCAGGCAATCCTCCCGGTCAATTCGATCCATGCGCCGTTCTTCGACGTCGACGGCTGGGGAAACAAGATCGATCAGCTGCGTATCTGCTGTGACCTGGCCCTCGAGGCGGACGTTCCCCTGATCAACTTTCACCCTCCCTCGTGGCTCGCCCTGGAGTTGAAATTCTGGCGCTGGCTGAAGCGGGTCGATGACTTCCAGGCCGACCTGGGGCAGAATCGTGTGCTTGTCACTATCGAGAACATGCCGTGCATGCCGAAGTCGAAACTCAACCCCTATCTGCTGGCGACACCCGAGAAGATGATCCCGTTTCTCAAACAGCACAACCTCTTCCTGACTTTCGATACGGCTCACTGCGGCTCGATGCACACCAATTTCATCAACGATTTCTACCAGTATTATGATTCGGGAATGATGCGCAACATCCACTTCTCGGACTATACCAACGGCCAGGAACACCTGATGCCAGGGCACGGCGCCCTGCCGTTGACCCGCTTTCTCAACCACCTGCGGGAGACCAGCTACGACCATGCCCTGGTTCTAGAGCTCTCCCCCTACGAATTTCCCAGCGACGATGAAGAAATTCGCGACACCCTCGCCGAAATGCTCCGCTACCTCTACCAGGAGACCCGGCATCAGGCACCGCCGGGTCTGGTCCCGGAAAGCGGGACCGGTGATGAATAGTTTTGCAGAGGGATGCACCGGGGAGGAAGGACGTTACTGGTTACTGGTCAAAAGTTAACCGAGCTGCCAAGCGCCAGCTGCCACCTACCAGCAACCACTCAACGCACGATATAGACGGAGCACTGGGCTTGCAGGGCAACCTTGGTCGAGACGCTGCCGAGCAGGGTGCGCTTGACCGCCCCCTTGCCCGATGAACCGATGACGATCACGTCGCAGCCCTTCTCTCTCGCGAAGTGAATCAACTCCTCGGCCGGATCGCCATAGATGACCAGTGACTCAAGCGCAACACCGACCTCCCGGGCAGACTTCTCCACCACATAGAAGAGCCGGTCACGCTTTTCCTGCCAGTCAGGCTCCTCGGTGGACGGCTTGGCG
This sequence comes from Desulfuromonadaceae bacterium, assembly GCA_041310635.1. Classification (GTDB taxonomy): domain Bacteria; phylum Desulfobacterota; class Desulfuromonadia; order Desulfuromonadales; family BM103; genus VAUL01. The sequence continues at coordinate 6,464 of JBFYXI010000212.1, forward strand.
GGGAAAAAATCCGTGAAGGAGGGGGCTTTGAGGCTGGGCAGAACGAGCACCGCGTAGACCTGGCTGCGCAGCTTGACACCGGACTGGGCGGCCAGGCGGATCGCCTCCTCGGCGGCTTTATCCGACTGCGGGGAACCGTCGATCGCCACGAGGATTTTCTTGCTCAGCGTTAACATGAACAGGCCTCCCATGAAGGTTTGTCCATCAATCTAACGGTCCGGGCCAAGGCTGTCAAAAGATTTTCAGCGTGGCAACCGTTTCCCGTTTGACAATCATAAAACGCTATTTTATAATTCCCACAAAGATACTTGATAGGGGGAATCAACAACGGGCGGCGCTTAGCCACATATCGCATATTTTCCCATTTGGCCTTGACACCGCGCGTCCGCTTCGCTACATGAATGCTAGGTTTTATTTCTTTTGACAACACGCCGATCGCGTTGAAAAGGTTACCAGCCCATGGCCAGAAAAGACAAATCTGAATATATTATCCAGGCCGTATCTCATGCCCTTGATCTGCTCGAGCAGTTTCACGGCGACGTCGACGAACTGGGCGTCACCGAACTGAGCAAGCGCCTAAAACTTCATAAGAACAACGTTTTCCGTCTGCTGGCCACTCTGGAGTCGCGGGGCTACATCGAGCAGAACAAGGCCACTGAAAACTATCGACTCGGCCTGAAGGCGCTCGAACTCGGCCAGACCTTCATCAAACAGATGGGGTTGCTGCGCCAAGCCAAACCGATCCTCGAAAAAATCGTCGGCAGCTGCAACGAAACGGCCTACGTGGCAATTTTCAAGGAGGGTTCCATCGTCTACCTCGACGTGATCGAGACCGACATGACGGTGCGGGTCGTTTCCCGGGTCGGGTCCCGCCTCCCCGCTTACTGCACGGCTTCGGGAAAGGTGCACCTGGCCCACCTGAGCGATGACGAGATCAACGAACTC
>JBFYXI010000228.1:0-6007 GCA_041310635.1 Desulfuromonadaceae bacterium
AGAGCGGATCATCAACTCCGGCATTGACGAAGTAAAAATCCGTTCGGTTCTGACGTGTGAAAGCAAGCGCGGGATTTGCGCAAAATGTTACGGGCGCGACCTGGCCCGCGGCCATCTGGCGAACCTGGGCGAGGCGGTCGGGGTCATTGCCGCTCAGTCGATCGGCGAGCCTGGCACCCAGTTGACCATGCGTACCTTCCACATCGGCGGCACCGCTTCGCGCCAGGCCGAGCAGACCCGGCTGGAGGCTCGTTTTGACGGGGTCCTGCAATACAAAGGGCTGACCGTTGCAAAAAACAGCGAGGGGATCATGATCGCCATGAACCGCAATGGTGAGATTGCGGTCGTAGACGACGATCGAGAAAGAGAAGTCCATCGCATTGTCTACGGTGCCAGGATCTTTGCCGTGGATGGCAGCAAGGTTTCCGGTGCGGTCAGAGACGTGGACACTCCCGGCACGTTGATTGCCGAGTGGGACCCGTTCACCATGCCGATCCTCAGCGAGGCTGCCGGCAAGGTGCGCTTCGGCGACCTGATCGAAGGGGTAACCATCGAGGAGCAGGTCGATGAAACGACCGGCCTCTCCCGCAAGGTCATTATCGAGTCGAAATCTGCCGACAAGCGGCCGCGCATCTCGATCAAGGACGAGAACGGCAAGACCGTCCAGAGCTACATGATGCCGGTCGGTGCCAATATCGCCATCCAGGAGGATCAGGAGGTCAGCGCCGGCGACATCCTCGCCAAGATCCCGCGCGAGACCACCAAGACCAAGGACATCACCGGCGGCCTGCCGCGCGTCGCCGAATTGTTCGAGGCGCGCAAGCCGAAGGAGTACGCGGTTATCAGCGACATTGAGGGCACGGTCAGCTTCGGTAAGGATGCCAAGGGGAAGCGGAAAGTCGTCATCACTCCGGAACGGGGCGAGGCGAGAGAATACCTCATCCCCAAGGGGAAGCACATCAGTGTTCACGAAGGCGACTTCGTGCGCGCCGGAGAGGCCCTGATGGATGGGTCATCCAACCCCCACGACATCCTGCGCGTGCTGGGCATCAAGGATCTGGCCAAGTACCTGGTCGACGAGGTTCAGGAAGTCTACCGTTTGCAGGGGGTCAAGATCAACGACAAGCACATTGAAGTCATCGTGCGCCAGATGTTGAGAAAGGTTAGGATTAAGGAAGTCGGCAAGACCAACTTGCTGGTTGATGACCAGGTCGAACGGTCGGTGTTTGACGAGGAGAATAAAAAGGCCAAGGAAAAATGTACCTGCACAAGCGAGCAGGAGTGCAAGTGCATTGCCAAAGCGGAACCGCTGATGCTCGGTATCACCAAGGCCTCGCTGTCGACCGAGTCGTTCATCTCGGCGGCCTCGTTCCAGGAGACCACCAAGGTGCTCACCCAGGCGGCCATCGAAGGGCGCGTCGACTATCTGCGCGGCCTCAAGGAGAACGTCATCATGGGGCGGCTGATCCCGGCCGGGACCGGCATCGCCAAGTACCGCAGCGCCACCCTGCTGATCGAGGACCCGGAGGAGCAGTTGCCGCCGCCCGAGGAGATCGACGAAGAAGCGGAGGCCGTCTACGAGGAGGAGGTCGCCGTGCTGTCGGGCGGGCTGCCGCCCGAGTTTGGCGAGGAGACCGAGATCGATAGCGAGTAGTCTGCGAGAAAATATTTCGTTACACGGCAAAAGTTCTTGACAGGGGGAACCCGGACTGATAACTTCACCGGGTTTCCCCCCCTTTTCAGGGGTTCCGCTCTTTCAATGTCGCGAATATGCAGAAATCGGGAGTGATTCGATGCCGACGATCAACCAGCTGATCCGCAAGGGTCGCCAGGAAAAGAAGGATAAGTCGAGTGCGCCGGCGCTGCGGGGGAACCCGCAGAAACGCGGGGTGTGCACCCGTGTCTACACCACGACCCCGAAGAAACCGAACTCGGCGCTCCGCAAGGTTGCCCGTGTTCGTCTCACCAGTGGCATTGTGGTGACCTCCTACATCCCTGGTGTCGGCCATAACCTCCAGGAGCATTCGGTGGTCCTGGTGCGTGGCGGTCGCGTCAAGGACCTTCCGGGCGTGCGCTACACCATCGTGCGCGGCACGCTCGACCTGGCTGGAGTGAAGGGCCGCATGAAGTCGCGGTCGCGCTACGGCGCCAAGCGCCCCAAGTAACCGTTCGAGGCTGAGAGGACGTTATGCCGAGAAGAAGAGAAGTTGCCAAGCGGGTAATCCTGCCTGACCCCAAGTTCAACGACCGGCTGCTTGCCAAGTTCATGAATGTCGTCATGCTCGATGGCAAGAAGAGCACCGCCGAGCAGATCGTCTACGGCGCCTTTGAGTTGATCCAGCAGCGCAGCAGCGAGGAGCCTCTGGAAGTCTTCAAGAAGGCGGTTGAGAATGTGCGGCCGGTGGTCGAGGTCAAATCCCGCCGCGTTGGCGGGGCCACCTACCAGGTGCCGGTCGAGATCCGTACCGAGCGGCGCAACGCCCTGGCGATCCGCTGGCTCATCAGCAATGCCCGCAAGCGCAACGAGAAGACCATGCGCGAGTGCCTGGCCGCCGAGTTCCTTGATGCCGCCAACAACCGCGGCGCCTCGGTCAAGAAGAAGGAAGATACCCACCGCATGGCCGAGGCCAACAAGGCCTTTGCACATTACCGCTGGTAAGGCCGTTAAGGAACTATAGACGTGGCACGACTCGTTTCACTCGATAAAACCCGGAACATCGGCATCATGGCCCACATTGATGCCGGTAAGACCACCACTACCGAGCGCATCCTCTATTACACCGGGGTGTCGCACAAGATCGGTGAGGTCCATGACGGCGCGGCCACCATGGACTGGATGGAGCAGGAGCAGGAGCGTGGCATCACCATCACCTCCGCCGCCACCACCTGCTTCTGGGCGGATCACCGGATCAATATCATCGATACTCCCGGCCACGTCGACTTCACCATCGAAGTCGAACGCTCTCTGCGTGTTCTCGACGGTGCCATCGCCGTGTTCTGTTCGGTCGGTGGCGTGGAACCCCAGTCTGAAACGGTCTGGCGTCAGGCCGACAAGTACGGCGTGCCCCGGATCGCCTTTATCAACAAGATGGACCGCATCGGCGCGGATTTCGACCGCGGACTGAAGATGATGCGTGACCGTCTTGGTGCCAAGCCGGTTCCGATCCAGCTCCCCATCGGCAAGGAAGACAAGTTCCGCGGGGTCATCGACCTGGTCAAGATGCAGGCGGTCCTCTGGGACGACGAGTCGCTCGGTGCGCGCTACGAAGTGTCGGCGATTCCGGCCGAACTGCTCGATGAAGCCCAGGCAGCCCGCGAGGCGATGATCGAGGAGATCAGCTCCAGCGACGACGAGCTGATGGAGAAGTATCTCGGCGGCGAGGAGCTCTCCGAAGCCGAGATCAAGGCCGGTATTCGCAAGGCCACCAGCCTGCTGCTGATCAACCCGGTGCTGTGCGGCTCGGCGTTCAAGAACAAGGGGGTGCAAACCCTGCTTGATGCCGTGATCGACTACATGCCGGCGCCCACCGATGTCCCTGCCATCAAGGGAATAAATCCTGATACCGGCGAAGAGTTGACCCGCCCGGCCGATGACAAGGGACCCTTCTCGGCCCTGGCTTTCAAGATCATGACCGACCCGTTCGTCGGTCAGCTGACCTTCTTCCGGGTCTACTCCGGGATTGCCGAGTCCGGGGCGCATATCTACAACGCGACCAAGGGGAAGAAGGAGCGCTTCGGCCGGCTGCTGAAGATGCACGCCAACAAGCGCGAGGAAATCAAGGAAGTCTACTCCGGCGATATCGCCGCGGCGGTCGGCCTGAAATTCTCCACCACCGGCGACACCCTCTGCGACGAAAAAAATATCTGCCTGCTCGAAGCCATGGAGTTCCCCGAGCCGGTCATCCATATCGCCATCGAGCCGAAGACCAAGGCCGACCAGGAGAAGATGGGGACCGCGCTGCAGAAGTTGATTCAGGAAGACCCCTCGCTGCGCGTGCGCACCGACGAAGAAACCGGTCAGGTCATCATCTCCGGGATGGGTGAACTGCACCTCGAGATCATCGTCGACCGCATGCGGCGCGAGTTCAAGGTGGAAGCTAACATCGGCGCGCCGCAGGTGGCCTACCGCGAGACGATCACCAAAAAGGTTGAGGTGCAGGGCAAGTTCGTCCGGCAGTCAGGCGGCCGCGGCCAGTACGGCGACTGCTGGCTGCGCATCGAGCCCCTCGAGCCGGGAAGCGGCTTCGAGTACGTCGATGAGATCAAGGGCGGCGTGATTCCCAAGGAGTACATCCCCGCGGTCGGCAAGGGAGCCGAGGAAGCGGCGGAGAAGGGCATTATCGCCGGGTACCCGATTGTCGACGTCCGGGTCGCGTGCTTCGACGGTTCCTACCATGACGTCGATTCCTCGGAAATGGCCTTCAAGATTGCCGGTTCCATGGGGTTCAAGGAAGGTGCGGCCAAGGCTGCCCCGGTGCTGCTCGAGCCGATCATGGCCGTCGAGGTGGTCTGCCCCGAGGAGTATATGGGCGATGTCATGGGTGACCTCAGCAGCCGCCGCGGCCGGGTCACCGGCATGGAAGGGCGCGGTTCCGCCCAGGTGATCAGTGCCCAGGTGCCGCTGGCCAACATGTTCGGTTATTCGACCGATCTGCGCAGCGCAACCCAGGGGCGTGCCACCTATACCATGGTGTTTGCCCACTACGAGCAGGTACCCAAGGTCCTGGCCGACGAGATCGTCGCCAAAACCAGGGGTTGATCCACAAAGCGTCTGACGCGACCAGCAACGGTGTAAGGAGAGACAGCGATGGCGAAAGCGAAATTTGAGCGGAAGAAGCCGCACGTAAACATCGGGACGATTGGCCACGTCGACCACGGCAAGACGACGCTGACGGCCGCGATCACCAAGGTACTGTCGAACAAGGGGTGGGCGCAGTTCACGGCGTTCGACCAGATCGACAAGGCTCCGGAAGAGCGGGAGCGCGGGATCACGATCGCGACGGCCCACGTCGAGTACGAGACGGGGAACCGCCACTATGCGCACGTTGACTGTCCTGGCCATGCTGACTACGTGAAGAACATGATCACTGGCGCCGCACAGATGGACGGCGCGATTCTGGTGGTGTCGGCGGCGGACGGACCGATGCCGCAGACGCGCGAGCACATCCTGCTGGCCCGTCAGGTGGGGGTGCCGGCGATGGTGGTGTTTCTGAACAAGGCCGACATGGTGGACGACGCCGAACTGATGGAGCTGGTGGAGCTGGAAATCCGCGAGTTGCTGTCGATGTACGAGTTTCCTGGCGACGACGTGCCGATCATTCCCGGGAGTGCCTTGAAGGCTCTGGAGTGCGGCTGCGGCAAGGAAGGCTGCCCGGCGTGCGACCCGATATTGAATTTGATGGCGGCGGTGGACAACTACATCCCGATGCCGGAGCGGGCCATTGACAAGCCGTTCCTGATGCCGGTGGAGGACGTGTTTTCGATCTCGGGTCGGGGCACGGTGGCCACGGGGCGCATCGAGCGCGGGATCGTGAAGGTTCAGGAAGAGGTGGAGATCGTCGGCATCAAGACGACGGTGAAGACCGTGGTGACGGGCGTGGAGATGTTCCGCAAGTTGCTGGATCAGGGTCAGGCCGGCGATAACGTGGGTGTTCTGCTGCGTGGCGTAAAGCGCGAGGACATCGAGCGCGGGCAGGTTTTGGCGAAACCGGGGAGCATCACGCCGCACACCAAGTTCAAGGCGGAGGCGTACGTTCTGACCAAGGAAGAGGGCGGGCGGCACACGCCGTTCTTCAAGGGGTACCGGCCGCAGTTTTACTTCCGGACCACGGACGTGACCGGGGTGTGCGAGCTGCCGGAGGGCGTGGAGATGGTGATGCCTGGCGACAACATCGCCATGACCATCGAGCTGATCACGCCGATTGCGATGGACAAGGGGCTGCGCTTTGCGATCCGCGAAGGCGGCCGCACGGTCGGTGCCGGCGCCGTCACCGACATCATCCAGTAA